>JAUWMK010000064.1 GCA_030613185.1 Promethearchaeum sp. | reverse complement strand
TGAAGTTTCTTTCTTTTTAGAAACATCCTAAGTGAAAAATTATGGAGAAATGGAGCCGAAAACTTCTTGGAATCCCTAACTATCGGAACATTTTCAAAATTTGAACACTCGGCACTGATTAGATTGATTGTTTTCTCATCGGGAATGAATCTGAAAACTTGCTCCCATTTTTTTATATCACGTGAAAGAATGCACCACTCACTTATCCTGTAAAGTTCAGATTTTCCAAATACCAATTGAAAAATGCCATGGCCGACAACCCCTAATGTTAGAATGCCATCAATTATTAAAAATGGAGTTAAAAGATCTTGATTTAAAATAGAAAATAATGCCGATAGAAGTAAAATTGGTGTGGTGATGAAACCTATCTTTGACTGTCTACCGAAAAATCCGTGTTTTTGTTTGGGAGCTTCGTAATTTTCTATTGCTTCTTTTTTTGCGGAGATGTACGCGAAATATTTTTTATCTTGGAAATCAATGAAATTTTGCAATTTATCTTGGGTTAGAAAATAAATGTGATCCGATCGTAGACCAGGAAGAGAATCTTGATATAACGAATTTTTTAGAAGTATTATTCCGTGGGCATCGATTTCCATCTGTTTTGCCCCGTTTCTAACGCGTAAAGGATGTTGGAGAATTTGTGCTCTTGGGAAAACCTTAACAAATAGGTCCTCAAAAATCTCTGTGGTAATCCTAAATGTTTCGTAGTCGGTTTTTTCCATGGAATTTAGTAGGTGTTTGAATATTCTAATGGGAAAATTAACCACATCGTTTAAAATAATGTCTTTCTCTTTGTTTTTTATCTTCCTTGTGGGTTTTGTGGGTTTGTAATCTACTTTTGGATACCTAAGTTTAATATTTCCTGTAGATGATTCGATCTTTAGGAAAAGAAGAGAGATTAGAGCAGGTTCTTTTTGATTGTCTTTATAGATTTTATAATACAGGTGGTCGAAATTATTATAAATATTGGATAAAAAATCAGATTCGGGAACTATCTTGATTCTGGAGTACCCGTTTTGCTTTAGTGTGCCATCCATAAATTCTGAAGTCTCTTTAAAGTATAAGGGATCGAATTCGGGAATTGTTTTTTGTGATTGACCGCTTTGGATAAAATCTTCAAATTCGGGTTCTGGATAGGTTTCAAGCGGTTGTTCTTTTATTTCCAACCGTTTTCTTAGTTTTTTTAACTGGGCTTTTTGCTTTATGAGAAAAGGTTCGTGGATGCTATCGAGATTTTTCTGTGCTTCATCTAAATAGTAATTTGCCTGATCGGTTTCATTTTTTTCTATCATTTCCTGGCATTGTAAAATATTATCATCCAACAGCATTTTAAAATATTTTTTCGATACTCCGTTCAAGAGTTTACCCAAGCCAAGTCGTTTAATTTCGTATTCATGGTAAGGTTCGGTAAAAGTTTCGGATAATTCATTATATAAATCCAAAGCCACTGCGTAATTCTTATCCCCTACATTTTCTTTAATTTCTTCAACTTTGATGTAAAATGGATCCATGAAGATTGTGAAATTTGTTATATTTAAAATCACATTGAAATTTTTTTATTATATAGTTCTATTGACATTTCTTTCATGGCATTTATAGACAGACCGCTTAATTATGAACCCATAGTTTTTAGAGATTATTTCAAGATTCCGATTAGAAAATCAATGTTCGGATATATCTTGTCTTTGATCGCTTTAATTTGGATATATATTCTGGCTTTTTCTTATGTTCAGACTCGAATTTTAACTTCAATGGTGATAATTTTGGTAATTCTTAATTTTTACTTGTTCTTTTATGATAAATCACTTCACTTCTCCCCTAAATTCTTCAAAGGTAGTTTTAACAGGGTTGATCTCCCCTCGCTTCAAACTTTCATTACTGAAATTTCTTTGGATCCGGCGCAAAATACCTTTAAAGATTCTTTTAAAGAGAATGGAGATGCAGAAAATAGAGAAAATATAGAAAATTGTAATCTGATGCTTTTTTCAAACCGATCCAATCATAAGGTCGTTGCTGTAATGGGGCTTTCACTTAGATCCACAGCTCTTCATATCCAATCCAATTTTGAGAATTTCCTTCGCGTTCTTTATTCTCTTAAGACTAATATTCCGCTTACTTTCCAAATTGATCTGAAAAATATGGGAGTAAAAAATAGTTATAAAAATTCAATATATGGTGATAAAATAAAAAATCTAAAAAATGACACAATGTCGCGAAATTCACACTCAACCTTTGAATACACGATCTTTATCACCAGAACATACCGATTTCCCAGCAAAAATACCGTTGATAACCTACTATACATGATGAAACAAAATTATATCACAATCTCCAACGTTTTAGAAAGCAATTTTGCCCATTTCAAGTTTTCCCCCTTACATGGAAGTAAATTAATTAATTCCATCAGGGGATCTATAACGGGAGAAGGATACGAACTGGTCAAAAAGGATTTGGTTTTAAATTCTGTGCCCAATCATAAAGGATATATTCTGTGGATCAGACCGATTCTTGTATATTTGGCAAATATGGTGGTTTTGTGGTTTTTAACGAGTCGGATTGATATAGATATCCTGTATTATGTCATGATTTGCTTTTCTATTATTTCCAGTATAGTTCTGATTTTAAATTTTTGGCATAGTAAATTCTTTGATTTTAATGATTCTAATTTTAGCATGATCGACATGTTTCCTTCGGGCGAGTTTCATTATCATAAACTAAGCAAGAGCATCCATTATTACGATTATCTGAAGAAAAAAATATATTCAAAAATACACTATAGTCTAACTACTTTGAATCGAAGTTTTAGGTTTAATCAGGTTAAGTTTTACAGATCTCTTTTACATCATGTAGTTTCAGGAAATTTTTCTTTTTCAATCCAATTTCACACCCGACGAATAAGTTCAATGGATCGGTTTAAAGGGGCATTAAAACAAGAATTTTGGAATATGTGGACGAATACCCCCGATTTAAGAAGCTCATTAGAAAGAAGACATTGCGGGTTTTATTTCTTTCAGCCTATTTTCTCTATAGGAATGGTTAGGGATCAAAACATAGTTCAGATTTCTGATAGTGATTTGGTCACTAATGTTAAAACTTTGCAAAATACCTTTCTACCCTTGCTTAATATCGCTTTTCCCAATTGCGGGATGGTTCCAATAAAGCCTAACATAATTTATCAATATTTAACCAAAGCGCGCCTGTATTCGACCTTTAATTCCCTTCTTAATCTCCACTTTACTACGGGAACTTCTTTGGTTCCGTTTATTGCAATCCCCGAAGAAATACATAGATATCTCCCAATTAATTACGCAGGAGAATTTTCAACGCCTTTACTCCAAGATGAGATCATTTTTGGACATACTTTTAATCCAGAAAATAACTCAATCGAGACTTTAGGAGGAATTTCTTTTAATGAACTTAAGGAAAACGTATTATTTTTAGGCGAATCTTACCAAGACGTTCAAAAAGGGATTACCAGATTTGTCGCCGAACTTTTAACCCACGGATTACCCTGCATTATTTTCGATTGGGACGGTACTTGGAAACATCTGGTAGGTCAGCTGGAATTTCACAATGCTTTGAATAAAATTAATTATGTTAGTGTCGGAGAAAATTTCGGGATCAAACTTTTTGATTTACCGTACAATCGAAGGGGACCGTTATTTATTTCTTACATTTCTTCCATTATCGATGTTTTCGGGCGCGTGTTTCATTACGGAGATGATCAATTGGCACTGCTTAAATCCGCATGGAGTTCAGAGGATGGCGGTAATATTAAAATTTCTACCATTGCGGGTAAATTCTCGGATGATGGTATAAAAAAATTGTATCTGGATAAAAATCCCGTTTTAGCGGACTTAAATTTACTTCAAAAGGATTATCTGGTTAAAATATTCGATACCGCAATTGAAAATTGGATTTCTTTGGATTTAATCTTGGATAATTCCTCTACTTTGGTGATTAACTTGGAATCTTTGAAGGATAATAACTTGAAAAACCTGTTTATTCAAGCATTCTTGGCTCAATACCAATACGTATTCGAGATGGAATTAAAAGAAAACGGTCAAAATAATCAAAATAGCCAAAATAACCAAAAAATCCCAAGATCTATAGTCCTTCCTGTTTTAGATATTCTTTTTAATAATAGAATAGAAACACGCCAAAATACCCAGATAAATTCAACACTTTCACAACTATTAAAACAACAGCATATCCTAATCGGTTCCGGAACCCATATCAGCGACATTCATCAAACCATCTTTAACATATTCAAAAACAGGTTTGTATTTAGAAATCAACTAGAAATTAATCTCAGAATAATGGAGTATTTTCTTAATTTTGATGATAATTTTACCAATATACAGCATTTAGTAGAATCATCCCGAAAAATCTCGTATCAAGCCCATTATCTATCAACAATCGATCCGGAAAAATGTATAATACTAAGACAGAATTACAACACACCCTACGTTTTTCAATTCGATTATGCCAACTATTTTGAGTCGGATGAAATGAATAGGGTAATTGAGACCGAAATAAAAGAATTTGAAGTTATTCCCGAGCGGATCGTTATTAAAAAAGAGATAAATAGAAATGAAACGATCTTGGATTCCGATTTCTCCGATGAACCCGCAATAATTGATAGTCTTTACCTTTTTCTTAAGAATTGCGATGCCAAACTCGACCATGGTCCCAATCTTTCCAAAGATCAAATCACAACAAATCTTTTCGAGCTACTTTCCAATAATTCTGATGGGGAACTAACATTTACACAAACCAAAGTTGATAAAATTTTCAGTAAACTTAACAAATTCGATTATCTGACAACCGAAACAACATCGGGAGGTAAAAATCACGAAATTAAGGGGTATAAAATAACCCAAAAAGCAAGAAGATGTATTAATGATCAGGAGTTAGAAATGGCCAATGATGAAACTCAGGAAATGCCCGATGATTTGACTTTCGAAGATGTTCAGGATATTGAAGAAGAAAATATTTTACCTGCAACAATTCCACCTAAAAAACATGATGACAATAAAATTAGTGATAAAGAATGGATGGATGATTTTGAGCTGGAACTTAGCGAGATCATAGTGCCTTGTAGAATGAAATATGAAAAGGGAAACTATAGAGAGTCCTATGAATTTCTTAAATCGGGTTGGGAAAGGGCAATGGAAAAAATCGAAAATTATCCAAAAGCCAATGGTTTACCCGAAAAACTTAGGGAAAGATATCAATGGATTAAAGAAACCGACTCCACGAATAAAGATGAATTGCTAAAACTGATTAATCGAATTGAATATTTCGTAATAAGTATTTAATTTTTTTTTTTTTTCTTCCAAAATTGTAATTAAATGAAGCTTCGATTAGTAACATAGCGTAATGTTGGCTTAATTGGGATGTAATTTTGAATCTACACAAATTTTTTCCTTCTGTTTTTCCGAATTGAACAGCCTTATGCTTTGGATCGAATTTGGAAAGGGTATCGAATGGAATGTTTAAATAACACACAATTTCTTTTTTTTGGATGTGAAAAGAACAGAAATTCCGATTTGAAATTTTAAAGGCAATATATTGTTTATTAAATTTAGTTTCAATACGATTATCAAAAAGTTGAATTTCTGCTTCAAATTTTGCATACATTTCTTTAATTTCATCAGATCCCATTTTCAGATGGTAATTCAAATCATATGAATGAATTTCAATTTCATCTTCTTTCGGTTTGCTTACAATTGTTGGTTTATATCGAGTAAAATCTGTAATGAAATCAGGGGCTTTTTCTACTATTATTTGATTTAGAACAACAATATCTCCTTCAAATTTATAAACTTTCCATAATTGGAAAGGTAAACCTCTTAAGCTTGTAGCTTCTTTGGAGTAATCCATATATTTAGGGGCAATAAAAACTATTAGAGTCTGAGTCCAATCAAAATCTTTCTCCAGTTTCTTTTCATTCATAGCTTCGATATATGCTAATACAAATGCAGCTTTGTTTTTTGATAATAACGCTAAATAGGCATGCCCTTGATCTACAACACTTTTACTTTTTATTTTCTTATATTCGATTATAATGAAAGCTTTATTTTCCCTATCATAAGCCAAAGTATCGATTCTGCGGTTGTTGATGGTAAACTCATGCTTTATTAATTCATATCCAAAAATATTTTCTAAATTATCTTCAATTGTTTTCTGAATATCTTTCTCCAAATCAAAATTAACCTCATTTACAACCTGATTATTTTTTATCACTTTCATTTTAGCATTATCCTCATTAAAATTTCCTTTTAAGAAAAAAAAATTATTTGGATAGTAATTCCTTCACTTTCTCTCTTACTAAGGGACTTGGATGTTCAATTAATTCGAGAAGTAAACTTTTAATCCCCTTATAATTATCCTTATGCATTATGTCCAATATATCCAAGGCAGGAAGATAGGTTTTTCCTCTATGATTCTTTTTTTCAAGAATTAATCCTGTAGTTGAAAAAATGAAATGTTCTTCTTCATTGGGGCTAGATTTTACTTCCTTTATTAGTAACTTCTCCCATCCTTCATAAAATTCATCTTTATCAAATCTATACATACATTCGGATATGTTTTTATATTTTTTTATCCAAATTGGCATTGAATCAAAAAGTAGTTTTACCTTATCAAAATATTTATCTGAAATAAAAGGCAGAGTGTTGATTAAATCTTTCACTTCAGCACCATTTTCTATAAAACGTCTTCTATCATGATTATTTCTACCCAGCGATCTAAAAAATTTGACTGGATCACGTTGAAAAAAATTATTTTTATCAGAATTTTTAATTTCTACGTTTGCATTCCATAAGGCAACAAAAATCTCATCCGCTTGAGAAGGTGTTAATTTTCCTGATGCTAAAATTCTTCTTCTTTCATCGTACACCAATTTTAACTCATCTTCATCAGGAGTATTCGCTTTGGATTTGATAATGAAACTTAATCTTTTTTCAATTTTTTGCTCATCAGAACCTTCTTTAGCAGAGAAAATAATTGTTTGAAATAAATCTTTCATTGAGCATTCATATTTTTGACACATATCTCTAACAAATGATGAATCAGGAAGTTTCAAAGTGATAAAAAGAGGATCAATCTCCTTTAATATTTTTAACCAATAAGTGGCTTTTTCGAGATTAATTGCGCTAAGAGTCAGTAATATGATTCCTTTTATTTCAGGATGCTTTAAAAAAAGTTCGTATACATAATCTTCAACACCAACATCGGTAGAATATGCTAAAGCCTGAACCCAATCAATATCTATACCTATAAATTGACCTTGTTTTCTTTGGCCTCGCTTAAGATTGACATTCCATATTTGATGTTCGATAGCTAGTTTAATTATATCCAAGGGTAAATCAATTTTTTTATTCAAAACCATTTTTACAACATTATTTCCTTTTCCTTGAAAAATATCTTGAATGATTTTCTTGGTTTTCTCGTCTTTTAAATCCATGACTTTTTGTTAATTATCAACTAATATATAATTTTTGTTCACAGCAATTTTCTCAAATCTTCAAGAAGCATAACTTTATTCTGCCTAACAAATTCGATACTACTACCATCTACTTCTTCAATCGGTCCCGTAACACCTTTTGGATTTCCCGTCTTAGTAAAAATTACCTTGGATTCTTTAATTCCGTTAATAACATCCCAAACACTATCGAAATTTTCACTAAGATTAAGTGCTGTTTTTGGTCCTGATATCATTAAACCTTCCAGAAAGAAAAGTTGTGAATCGATAGGGGATGAAAATTTGGGTTTAATGCGCGCAAGTGATGGTGGTTTATCAACAATCTGAACCCTTTTTGCAATACTCCTTAGACATAATGCAGTATCCAACAATGAACGAGTAGGTAATACCCCATATCCTTCATCCAAAAAAAGTTTCATGAAAGTTCCACGAATTGCCAGAACAATCTTGGGGGCCATTCCCTCCAGACATTTCGGATAACCCTGTAAGATAATTATCGGGGATTCATAGGACTGTGTAAAACTTAAGATAAAATTCTTAAACTCGCCAAAATCGGCAATTTCGTTAGGTAGGCAATTTTTAGTGATTAAAAGAACAGCAACATCATCAGAAATTTCAATAAGTCCCATTTTTTTCCTTAGATCGGGTAAATCAATGGCATCCCCGACTTTTTCGCTAAAAACAATTTTAATATCCTGTTGTTTTGCGTATCTAAAGACGCCCTCCATAAAAATAGGATAATCGGGGTGAACGTAAATTTTAGGAATTTTTTTGAATTGTTTTTTTTGTTTTTTTTGACTCACTATTCATCCTCCGGGTTTTCGATGTCTATCATCATGGCGTTGTTTTCTATCATGGATTGTGCAAATTCTTCGGCAGCGGTTTCGTCATCATAAGGTAATAATGCAAATAATTCGGATCGTTGCCTCTCTTTGATTTTTTTTCTTTGTCGTCTTGAAACAAATGCACTATCAATCCTTTCCGCCCTATTTTTATTAAATCCGAGAGGCTGGTTATTTGAATACAAGAAAATTTTTTGTGCCACGAATTTCATTCCCATAAAAGTGAGTTCCAAACTTCCTTCTAATATGAGTAGCATTAAAAATTCAAATAAATAAGGGTAAATTGGGGCAAATTGGTAAAAGAAATCGAAATAAAGATTATATACAAAGAATGCTATCACCAAGAAAATTACCTGTTTTATGAATACAAAAGGTTTCTCCCCGATCGTGTCCAATATTCCCATCATATCTGCTCTTGAAGGCACAAATGCATATAAAACAATGAGGATTAGAATCACAGAAATAATTTTAAAGCCTAAAAGATCACTATTTACAAACATATTATAGAGTTCCATAATTAGACAGGTTCCCAACCAAAGCGGTGCAACAGAAATCAACAAATCTTTTAAAAAACTTATTCTCTTATAATATTGTTCAGTTTTATAAAATTTAACTTGTCCTCCCCCGTATTTATTATTAAAATCCACATCCTCCCATTTTACAGGAACCCATAACATTCGTGCAATAATAAAATGGCTGAGCTCGTGAAATATCACACCCAACCTCCAAAACGCTTCTAAAATGGTATATAGAAATCGAAATCTGTATTGTAAAAAAGTAAGAAATCTTTGGGTAAATTTACCTACTAGAAAAACCAGAAACATATTAATGAAGAATCCCATTTACTGCATCCCCTCCGATTTGGTCTTTTTTGCTTTATCGAATTCATCATTACCGAGTTTCTTCTTAAATTTAACTATCTGGGCTTTAAACATGAATTTGTATTTGCCGTACACTGCCGAGGCAATCATAATTGAACCCATCACCAAAAATATTGCCCACCAATTACTCTGAATAAAAAGACCTGTGATTGCAATCCACCCGTCCAAAGTGTCGGTTAAAGTTTTATTGTGAAGCTCGGTATCTGTATTGTTGTTAAAAGGATTGGGGATTGTTGCGTTCTCATTTCCACCTACCCCATCAGTCCCATTTCCAATGCTTCCCACCTCCCAAACCATAAAGGCAAAATTAAGATCGAACGGAATAAAACCCTCGATTGTGATTGAAATACTCATATTTCCTGTGCAATGTGCCCCAAATCGTTCTAGAAAAGTTTGATTATAGAAATTACGATCCATATCCAAAAAATCATCATTTTCAACATTACCATAAAGAGAAAAATCAAGAGTTTGGATGTTCCTATATATTTCAAAATCGGTTCCATCCAAGTCTACTGTCATTATCACTTTGGGATTTCCGAACATATTTTCTCTTTTATCAGTTTGGCTTATCGGATTTACCCTAAAGAAATTGAATTTGTACTCTGTGTCATCTTTTACGGGATATATGTATTCCTTTTCATTTTTGAGTAGTGAGTATTGGTTTATATCGCAGAAAAAACTTTGATTATTTATCTCTTCAAGCGCGAAATGGTTGTAATAGGTTTCCAATGGCAGATATTCCTCGAGATAAACGTGTATATTGATATTTTGCGATGTGTTTACCAACAAATTGATAATATGGTATCCCGATTCGGTAGAACCGTATTCAAAGTAGATTTTATAAACCTCATTTTCAATGGATCCATTGTAATCAAAGAAATGGTAATTACGACCTGCGGGAGTTTGACAAAAAGCATCCATCAGAAACACGTCCGAGAAGGGAACGTATGATTCAAAAGAAAAATAGTAGATCCAATTCTTTTGGAATGATATATTTAATGTAAAAGTGTTTTGTCCCTCTAAGAATAGTTCAACCGAATCGTATAAAATTGTTGGCTCGGGGAGAAGTTCATCTAAATCAATGTCGTCCGAAGAACTGATCGATCCGGAAAAAATTGCAGTGTTTGATATCGTTAAGAGAAGTATATTTACAATGAATAGATACGTGAAATATTTCTGTTTCGACAATGTTTTCATAAAAAATATTTATATGAGCGTTTATAAAATCAGAATCAAAACAAATTTGGAAATAACTAATATAAAAAAGTTAGGAATAATGGAAAAATAATGGAAAATTAACATATCTGATGTTGGTTTTTTGGGCTCACACCTGCAAGATTATCCGCCATATGTAAAATAAAACTATTTTCTTCTACCAATTTCAAATATTTATCTCTAAAAACATCCTCAGGGATTAAACGAAGATTGTAAAGTATTAAAACAGCGGTTAATATTTCAGTCTGTGCTTCAATCGGAAGGTCTTCAAACTTGTAAACCTTCGTATCATCGAATAAATATTCCGTGAATTTGTCTTTTTCGACTTCGACTGATAGTTTTTTTATCATCGGTGAGTAAGCTTCCATTTCACTACTTTTAATTTATATGATTATTTAATAAGCAAAAATTCAAAAATTTGGTTATTATATATTCTAAAAAAATTCCACCTATATGAATATTCATAACATAAAGAAAATCAAGAAGAAGGTATTAATCGGTTTATTTTTATTCGGATTGTCATTTTTACTTATGATAAACCCTACAAATAATCTACAAACAGGTGAATTGGGAAATTTTAACCAAGATTCCAATGATTTTCCAGATATTTCGCCACTATCAAGCGATCCATTAGGAGAAAATATAATTTTTCGACAGCTTCCCAATTCCGATCTATTTGATAACACCGATATAATAAATGATTTCTACAATTACTTGGAGGACGATTCCATCATCTACGATCGACCACCTTCAATTATTGCCACTTATTTTACCGTATCTATTTTATGTTTAATAGATCCAGATCTTCTTTTATCAAATGCAGACAGAATTTTGGATTATTTGTTAGAGCAATACAATCCTGACACCGAGATGTTTGAGGATAACATTAATTATACCTATTATAACCAGCGATATGGTGAGGGAAAACAACTACTTCTTGCGCCCTATACTCCCGAAATAACCCATGAAATGGCATTGGTTGTTTTAAAGAAGTGCGATAGGTTATCCGTTTTTTCGGGCACTCAGATTAATAATTGGATTAACGGAATTAACGGCATTTGGAGTAATCAAAATATAGATGGTGGTTTTGGAACGTTGTATTCTCCGAATTCAACCCTTTTAGAAACATACTATGCCATTGAAAGTTTGTTGGCACTAAACGATTATGACACGAGTATTTTTTCCGATTTTCAAAAAAATTCAATTGCAAATTTCATTGAAGGTAGACAGAGAACAAGTGATTGGACTTCTGTCGGTATCGGGGCTTTTGGAGAGTATTCGACAGATATTTTCATGGGTTGGGAATTCTTTTACGCCTCTTGGTTGGCACTAAATTCGATTGAAATGATAGATGGTGATTTTTCGGGTGTTAAAGATAATTTTATTGATTTTATATTGGATAACAACCTGAACAATCCAGAAACACACTGCTTTTATGCAAAATGGAATGATAGGGCATCACCCGAGATCATTACGTATTACGGAACATCAATTTTGGGAGATTGTATTAGAATTTTAGGTGCAGAAGCGCAATTTCCAGATATTTATGATTGTCAAAGCGCACTTATATCGGCAAATATTATTGAAGAAACCGGCTTGGATCTGGATTATAATTATTTTTATCCTGCATCTAATATTCCTGGCGATGATCTTTTTTCCCAGTATTTGACGATAAATTACCTGACCAATATAGGAGTTTGGAATCTCGTTGATGAACAGGAATTTATCGATTATTATCTGTCATTTTTAACCGAAAATGGAGGGAGTTCATATATATCAAATATCTGGGGCTCGGCAAAGGGAGATTTCCTTAAATACAGCGCGCTCAAATATTCGGGAATTAATGAAACAGATGTTTTTGATCTCATCATGTCCAGAAAATTTTCAACCTATTTTGATGATCTTAGAAACACTTCAACCAATCCTCAAGATCAAAGCCATAAGATTTTACAGCATTGGAATGAGTGGGCATATTATCCGATAGCGACCAATTATTTTTCCATCAGACTATTGGATGAATATAATTTCATGGATGAGTTTTACAATGAAGTGGGATCTGAATTTGATGATTTTGTCTTGTGGATTTACGAAAAACTAACACCCGAAGGATATTTTAGCAATTCTCCCGAATTCATGGTGAGCGGTAATCTCGAATCGACGTATTTCGCATTAGAAAGTCAGAAAATTTTGTTGGATTATGATGAGTTGCATGATTTTGATGATTATTATACGTTGCAGGAAAAAAATTCCATTCTTTCCTATTGCGAGCAGTTCATTATCGAGAATGATGATTATTGGTATGTTGATTGTTCTGAGTCTTTGGAAAATAAAACATTGGGTAAATTTCAAAGTATTTTATATGTCTTATCCATTGAAGAAATTTTGGGGGGAAATGGAGTTGATTATGATAAATTGGAGAATTACTTGGAATTTGCTTATGAATATCAGTGGGAATCACTAAACATGCAAGAAAAATCAGAATTATTGGCACTGATGAGAGAAATAAATTGTTCATTTTCAGATCTAAATACAAAAATCTCCCATATTCAAATTGCCAATCAAATCCAATACATAATATCCCAAGATCATTACCCTGAAGATGAAGTTAATTTCATAGGGCAACTACTCAAAGACTGCAACGTAATTGTTTACATGGATATCCCTTCAAACCAAATCTTGGGAGAAAGTTATACATATCTGGCTCAATTTAGCACTGTAGCATCGCTTATATCGGTTGAAAATTTAAATATATTGAGCAGTAGCATGAATTTTAGTAATTGGTATTCTTTGGGGGCCATGATTGCGTGTGAGGTGATGCCCGATTTTGATGAAATTACCCCATATTCTTGGAACGTCTCAATCGATTTTAATTACAGGGGTGATTATTATTGCTATCCTTTTTCGGTAGATTTATCAATTCCTTTCGTAAGTTCTGTTGATATAGATACAGAGGGGGAGAATATAACCGCAATTTTATCCGTAAAATGTCCCGATTCTTTGGCATCCGTATTAGAACCCGATCTATTTGTTTATAATTATTCAGGTGATTTGATTGGATTTTATCCAACTCACAATATATCAAAAAATCAAGGTACGATCTCAACAGAATTTGAATGTGAAATCTTGGAAAAACTTCATTACAATATCAATTATACCTTAATTTGGGATTTTAATCTGGATTTTCTTGATAATGTGTCGGCTGAATTCAAACTAACAAGAAACTTTCCCCCTGAATTGTTTAATGAAAATGTAACACTTACAGGAAATCGAAATACGGATAAAAATTTATATCAATATAATTTTACAATTTCATATTCCGACACCGAGAGCAACCCGCCAGAATATGTAAAATTGGTCATTAATGAAACTTCTTATTTAATGGGTTATGAACATGGTGATTATCAATCGAGCGCAGTTTTTGGTTATGATTTGTATCTTGAAGCGGGAAACTATACCTATTACTTTTTGGCATGTGATGGAAAAAATACCATAATTTATCCCAAAATCGATCTTTTTTACCTAAATGTCAATGATTTATCAAAAGAAGAACAGAAAATTAGGTCGGGAAAAATCGGAAATTATGTTATTGAAGGATTAATTTCGGTAGGGTCGGTGGGTGCGGGTGTAAGCGGTTATATATTTAGAAAAAAACAAAAATTAATTGAGCCAATCCTATCAAAAATCATTAGAAATACCACTTAGAATTTTTTATACCTTTTTTCTTGATTTTTTGGCTATTTTTTTTAACATTTTTGTAAACCCAAATCGATTTTAAGATGATTTTTTCTCGTATTTTAAATATATATCTGGAATATTATTATTTTTGGGTGTTATCTTTTTATGGGAGAGGTTTGTAATAAAACTCACAAGGTATTTTTAAAGTTTTTTTTTAACTCGAATTGTAGATAGTTCTATATTTTTCCAGTTTTAATTATTGAAAAAATTTTTAGTTTTCACTCTATCTATTTAAAGATCGATTTTTTTTCAAGATGCGAAATCGAGAAAATTTTTTTTAACTGATTTGTAGTAACATCAAAACTGAGAACATCTGTAGAGATATGGGCGAGAATTTGACCCCTTTAAATAGGTGTTTTGAATGAAGTATAATATTCATAAATTTAGTTGAATAAAAAATGATCAATAATTTCGAATGTCAAGAATGCGGATCTTCAGAGATCGGCGAATCCGACGGTTTTTTCGTGTGTAAAGGTTGTGGATTAACGGTAGAAGATCCTGTAATTCAATACAATATCGGGATTTTTAAAACCGATAAAAAGGGAAATTCAATTCAGACTCACTCCCTTTTACTTAATAGTACCACAATCGGGAATAACTCAGAAAGAAAGTTTAAAAAATCCCATATTAATTTTACACGTCTGAATAAAATAAATAGAAGCCTCTCATTTGATGAAAAGAACGAAGCGCGTGTGATCTTTAACACTTTAATTGCACAATCCGGAATGCCCGTCAATATGAATCTTTTTATGAATATTTTCATTGAAGTATTCCCTAAAATTAAAAAACATTCGAAATCACGAAATATCCGTCTTTTTTGCACTACAATCTATTATGTGGTCATGCTTCGACAACTAAAATACGTCTCATTAAAATCGCTTTTATCAGAACAAAATATTGACCGTCGGGAGTTTTACATTTGTATGAAGGCAATTTCTATCGAAATCACTGACATTTTCAAAAAACGAGCAGAAACGTATGGTATGATGGTCGGACAGCATATTTCCAAAGTCTGTGATGAACTCTGTTTATCTACAGAAGTGCGAAGAATTGCATTTAGAATTTTGGAGCGGTATCCAAGTAAATTAGGTTATAAAAGCAGAATAAAGGCCGCAAGCGCAGTTTCGGTGGCAATTAGGGTTGTATCGTTGGGATTGGGAAATAAAATATCTATCTGGCAGATTTCGGATTGCTTGGAAGTTACAGCAAGTACCGTTTATTCTTATCTCAAAGGTTTTAATATCGATGGTCTTAGGAAAAAATATCAAGATTACTTATACAATTTGGAAAACCCCGTTCATTCATATATTCCAAAGGAAACTATCCAAGAGAAAATCAGAAATTTGAATGCTGAAGTAATTGAGATGGAAGAATCGAAACCTATTAAAAATATTAAACCTAAAGTAGTCATTCCAGTTATTAAGGTTGAAAAGAAATCTGACAAATCTGACAAATTAAATAAAATTAAGAAATTGACTCCAAGAAGAACTTCACAATTCATTACCAAGAATAAAGATATGTTTTCAAGATTTATCCCCAATACAATGCAACTGGGATCTTTTGGAATACCAATCAAAGAACAAGAAATTATCACGATTCCGAGATCTATTGGAATATCAAGTGATCTTGTAAGTTTTTCAGAATTTGAATTTTCTCCTCCTGTATCCTAATTTTCTAATTTTCTAAGGATCTTTTTCATATTCACTAATGTAAAATCAGCGGTATTTAGGATCTTTAAAACGAATTTCCATAGAAAAACCATTTCTAAAGAATAAAATATCAATAAAATATTACATGGAATAAAAAAAAGTTTCTTTAGATTTTGATTTTATATAAAAAGTTCAGGTATAGTAATCATGAATGAAATCACAAGCGAAATTAATTACGATTACATAAATCAAAAAATTCTCTATCTACTTCTAATCAGGGGTTGCAGTGTGGTAATTCGCCCGTTTGAATATTCTGAAAAATTAGACGGGTTATTTGAATTACTAAGGGAATTTTATGTTATCGAAGAGATCGACATGAATAATATTAACGATCCTGCTCATTTGG
>JAUWMK010000332.1 GCA_030613185.1 Promethearchaeum sp. | reverse complement strand
TCAGATTTTTTTGTATCCAATTTATTGAATTTTCTGAGTTACTGAATATCAGAGGTATTTGAGCGAGTTTAACTCTCTTTATAAACTCATCTTCATCAATTGTTATTATTTTGGAGCTTAGATTGAATTCTTCAAGAGCTTCATTTTTTAAAACTGGGATTTGCATGTCAATTAAAGAATCTTCTAAAAATTTTGACACATATGGCTTATCTAGAATCATCATTTCAGTATTTTGTACAAAATATCACGCAAAATAAAATTTATGGTTATTTTTTAAAATAAAATTTAGAAGAAAGCGAGAATATTTACCATCAGAATGCTTTTTTGAGATTAATAGTAATTTGTCGGTAGAAAAAAAAAATGGTTACGAAAGTAAAAATTGGAGATGTAGAATTGATTTTAAGTTTGCCCGATGAAATTCCAAATATGGAATGGATTGGTGGGGAAACATATATGACTCAATTATTGGCTTCATGGATATTAGTTGATAAAAAAAAAGATATTCCTATGAATCCCCAAATCTTGGGAAAACCGGGAGTTGGAAAAACAACTTTAGCTTATTCTGCCGCAAAAAAATTAAGTTTACCAGTTTATATATTTCAATGTACAGTAGATACACGCCCTGAGGATTTGATAATTTCACCAGTAATTGGAGAAAATAACACAATTAGATATCACGCGAGTTCACTTGTGACTGCAATGATTGAAGGCGGAATTTGTATTTTGGACGAAGCAAATCGGATGTCTGAGAAATCATGGGCAAGCTTAGCACCTCTTTTAGATCAAAGGCGATATATTGAATCTATCATTGCTGGAATAAAAGTTAGTGCACATCCTAATTTTAGAATCTGTTGCACGATGAACGAAGACTCTAGTACGTTTGAGGTGCCTGAGTATATCCACTCACGACTCCAACCTCAGATTTTCATTGATTTTCCAGAAAAAGATGAAGAATTTAAAATTCTTGAGTTCAATCTTCCATTTGCAAAAAAAGATTTGATTTCCTACACAGTAGATTTTTTACATAAAGCTCATATACATAATAAGGATTTCACAGCACGTGATGGCATCAATATTTGTCGATATTACATGAAAATGTTGAAATACTCTAAGAATTCTACTAATGAAATCAAAGAAAACGAGAGTAAGGAAACCGAAAATTCGATTGATTTTTATCTTTTTAGACAATCTGTAAAACAAATTTTAGATAATGAAGGTATTAAATTTCTTTATGAAAAGGAAAAATCAGATGAAATACATGCATCTGATTCACCTTTGAAGAAAGTATATAATAAATTGATGGAAATTGATGAAGAAGACCTATTAGATGAGAGTTTTGATGATTTACATAATAAAAAGAGGAAGTTAAAAAATATTGATGAAGAAGATTTCTTATTTTTAGATTCAGAAGAGAATGAAAACTTTTCAGGGGAAGTATTTCTAGATGAAGAAGATACAACAGATGTAATTCATATAATAGAGAAAAAAGATGAAGATGAGGATCCTTATGACAATTTAGACCCTTTTTTTATTGATGAATTGGATGATATGACTGAGAAGCAAGATCCGAACGAAATAATAAGAAAATTCTTAGCTAAGAAGAGTAAAAAAAGAAGTAAAAAGAAAAATGATGAAAATAAAGATACAAACAATAAAACCAATAAAGAAAATAGTAAGAAATAAATAGAATTTTAAAAATCTATTCACAAGGAAAGCATCTCTATGCTTAAATACAAGAATTTAACAATTATTCCTACATATCACTCGAACCTAGATTTTGTTTATGAATTACGAAAGTCTTTTTATCAAAACCCACCAGATCTAATTTGTGTTGAGTTTCCAGAAAATCTTAAATCACTGATAATAGAAGGTGTTCATCGATTTCCTTCTATTTCATTAGTTTTATACTATGACGAAATGCTTAAACAGCAATTATTTATACCAATCATCCCTTCTGATTCCTTAATTGAATCAATTCGTTTAGCCCAGGAGTATGGAATCCCAGTTGAATTTATCGATCTATTTGTAAAGAATTATTCTCCCGAAAATCAAATTTTACCTGATTCTTATGTATTAAATAAACTTTCCTTAGATGAATTTTATAATATAGTTAAAAAAGAGTTGAAATTTGAAGTAATTGCAGAATCAAAATATCAAAAAGAGAAATTTGAACAAGAAAAAAAACTGAAAGATCATCTTGATGGAGAATTCCTTCTTGAATCTGAAAGCCATTTGAAAAATTTTTCAGGCGCGGATGCTCAGAATTGGATACATAGTTCCAAAGAAATCGACACACTCCGAAATCATTATATGGCTGCAAAATTGAACGAAGTAATGAAAAAAAATCCAGATAGACAAATTTTAGTGGTAATGGGCTTAGCACATTGGGAAAGAATTAAAAATCTATTGGAACATGGAAATATTTTAGAAGATATAACAACATCCTTTTCTACATCTGTGGATGCAAAATTATTCAATATTCTTCAAGAAGATCTTCCTAGAATTATGATTGAGACTCCAAATATTGTGTTTCAGTATGAAATTTTTCGGGGGCGGCAAAAAAAGGTTATTGATAAACTTCCCTTTCGGAATTATGAAGAAATTGATTTATTAAAAATAAATCAATTCAATTCTATTAAAATAATATTACAACGCGCTGTAAATCAATATAAACAAGAATATGATGAAAAAATCAGTCTTCATAAACTAAAATCTCTATTTCAATATATAAGAAACTTACCCTTAATCGAAAATAGGATAACTCCTGTTTTATTCGATATTGTGTTAGCATCAAAAAGCATTATCAATGATAATTTTGCTTGGGTTGTATGGGATGAATGTAAATTATACCCATTTGCAAAAGATGATGATAATTTAGATAGTTTGAGTTTTCATAAAGAAGGAATTCTTCTAGACGGCAAATATTTCAAATTACGTAGAACAATACCCTTGAAAATCCAGAGAATTAAATTACCACTTAAACCAAAACCTAAAGAATTCAAGAAAGGACAATGGCGAACAATCTGGGATAAAAATAAGTGGAATCTTGTTTCCTACCTTCCTGAAGATTTATTTGAGGAAAACTATTTTCATCATGTAAGAACACGGTCAATGAATTTGTTAAAAGATGAAAATATCCGAACTCATGAATTTACATCCACTTTAATGGATGGTATTGATTTCAGAGAAACTATTAGAAATTGGGCCTTTAGAAAGAAAATTTTCGTGAAAGAGAAAAGAACTATACTAGGTGAAGTTGATTCAGTGATAATAATTTTTAATCGAGATGAAACAGCTACTGAAACTGATGAAAAATTCCCACACAGGCAAATGTGGTATGCAGAACATCTCAAAGAAAGTGATTTAGCATTCTATAGTACATATCCAGGAATTGATCTTGTTGGTCCTGGAATCTCACGGATTGAATTAGGAGGCGTTGTGTCATTTTTTCCTCCGAGAAATATTCCCGATATCTGGAATGGTAAATTCTTAAAAAATTATCCACTGGGCAAGAAAAAAGCAGATCGTTTGTTATTAGCAGCACTATTATTTGCTCAAAAGCCTTTTATAACATATGTTGCCAAAAATAAGCCAGCTAGCATTTTTTACAGCATGGCTGCCAGACTTCGCGTAAAAATTATATATTTACCACTTGATCGATTTAATCCTGTTAGTCTTCGCGCATTGAGAAACCTTCATGTACTTGCTGGTAAGAAAATTCGGTCATATGCTCATAAATACATTCACAAACGCCGTTATTAGAAATATCCATTTTTGTAAATCAAAACTATTTTAACACAAAAAGTGGAGATTATGTTTAAGGTTAAAATTATGAGTGATGAAAAAAAAAAATATGAACCTTATCATGAAATAACACAACGAGAAATCAATATAAACATAATAGTGTCGGTTTTAGTTTTAGTAATTGGCATTATTTTAATAGCTTTAGACCTTAATGAACCACTTTTTACAAGCAATCCAATTTTGTTTACAATATTTGATTATATAACAATGCTCGGTGACGAAAATTTGTATATAGCCTTCTTTTGCATTTTTTACTTTGGAGTAAATAAGAAATTCGCTAAGAGATTGATAATAGGATTTTGTATTTCATTGCATCTTACTGACTTCTTTAAAAATATTTTTCTAGATCCGCGACCTAATTCAAATATTCTTCCAGGTAATGAACTCAAAGCAACAGGATATGGATTTCCAAGCGGTCACACATCGGGGTCGCTTAGCTTCTGGGGGTATACATTTTATAATTTCAAAGGTGAAGAGAAGAAAATACGACTCACTTGGCAGACGATTGCAGGTTTTATTATAATTATGGTCCCAATTTCAAGAATGGTAATAGGTGTACATGATCTTCAAGATATTATCGGAGGATTTATGTTGGGATTGTTAGTAATTACAGCATATATGTATTTTGAACCGAAACTCTCCTCAATATACGGATCCTGGAGTTTGAATAAGAAAATTCTTATCGGAGTAGCAATTTCGTTAGGATTATGGATATTTAGTTCCCTAATGTCGTATTTACTTTTGATAAATAACTCTGATTGGATAGGAATAACTGACGCTGATTGGACAGGTTTTCAGCAAAGTATTCACGATCTTTCAATTTCTTGTGGTATTTTAATGGGCGCAGCGATTGCTTTCCCAATTGAAGAAGAATATGTAAAATATGACCCTAACAAAATGGATCTAAAGAAAACTTTATTAGCCACATTAATTGGCCTCGTAATAACTTTCGGAGCCTATTTTCTTCTATCGTTTCTATTTAAACTTGCTCCTGACATATACTTTATTACAAGAGGTATAAAATATATTTTGTTTATGATAATTGGCGCGCTCGGAGTTCCTGCACTATTAAATAAAATATTCAAATTGTGAAATTTCAAAAAGAAGTTTTTTTTTTTTCTTTTTAATAACACTATTATATCCTTGCACTCAAATTTTTGCTTATTACCATATAATTTACAGTCATTTTAATCAAACCATTCTGAGACTTCTTCCAAATTACATTTATCTAAAAATGTTCATAAATTTTTATTATTTTCAGTAAACAATGAAATGAATTTTAAAATCCATTATTTTTAGATAGAACCGATTCATGTATTAGCTTATGACAACAAATACTCTAAGCGGAAATGAGTTGCTACTCAAACCTGCTGAAGAATCGGTCCCATATAAT
>JAUWMK010000278.1 GCA_030613185.1 Promethearchaeum sp. | reverse complement strand
ATTATATGGGACCGATTCTTCAGCAGGTTTGAGTAGCAACTCATTTCCGCTTAGAGTATTTGTTGTCATAAGCTAATACATGAATCGGTTCTATCTAAAAATAATGGATTTTAAAATTCATTTCATTGTTTACTGAAAATATATAAATCAAACATAAATAACAATAATATAACAGATAGGTGTATTCTGATTATGAGTAGATAAAAATATAGGAAAACTCTTTGAATTTATTACTTAAGGTAATATTTTCTAAACCTTATACTCATCATTAAATTCTAATTGGAGATATTTTAATGAAAAATAAAAACAAAAATTTACAATTATTAGTTTTAGGATTAATAATCCTATTATTTTCAGTACCAAAACCAGTTAATGCTGCAATAAGTATTGAATCAACAAATCTGGAAGATGTACAATTTATTATTCCATATTCTACTAGTTTCCAAGAAGGATACTTAGAAAAATTAGCTATCGATCTTGATGGAAGTTACCATGTCATTTACGAATATGGAGTATATGCTGACGAACTCTACTATATGACAAATAAATCTGGTTCATGGTCTGAAGCGGAAATGATATATAGCCCTCAAGGTGGGATTTTACGATCTGATATCGTTACAGATTCAAATGGAAAAGTGCATATCGCCGCCCCTCATAATTGGGATGGTGGAGCTTATTTAACAGACAAGAGCGGATCTTGGGTTGTTAATACTGCGATGGGTGGAAGATACAGTCCGAGAATTGCAATTGATACTGATGATGTTCCTCATTTTATCTACCACAATATTAAACAAAGTGATAATGATTTCTTAGGCTGTACTTACACAAATGGAACAATTTTTGAAGATGCACAATTATCAAGTGTGGATAATAATAATACATTGCTAAGAGCTGATCTACATCCAGCTATTGCAGTGGACTCAACTGGTTTAGTTCACATTGTAATTGAAGGACAATGGAATAATACTGCTTTGGGAGATACAGCGGTTCGAGATATCTTTTACCAAACATTTGACACAACAAAATCGGAAGATCAATTTTCAGAGATAATTAAGTTATCTGACACCAAAGATACAAGAACATATGCAGAATGGCCGGAAATTGTTTGTGACAACGACAATAACATACATGTTTCTTTTGCACAAACAAATATGGAGGAAGTGAATGGAATAGATGTTAGTCGTGGATATAGAATGTACATAAGACTCGATGATACAATTTCGACAGATGACCTTCAAGTTGTTAATACAATAAGAACATCAACCGGAATTAATTCAATGGCAGTTGATAATGATGGAAACGTGCACATGGTTTATTTCAGTAGCCCACAAACTGAGATAACTCATTATTATACTCATGATGTTGTTTATGTGACAAATGTAAGCGGAAATTGGATTGAAGAAAGATTGACTAATCAACCATATAACGTGAGACTTGGGAATGTTGCAATAAATCCAACCACCAATGAACCAGTTGTATTACTTAGCATGAAAGATGATTATTCGACTAATTTTACTCTACAAATCCTTGAAAAACGAGACGGTAGATTTGGTCCGTTAATTAACGTCTCAGCTTCTATCAGTGGTGAAACAATTATGGTGATTGAAGAGGAAGCATATCAATACGTTCAAGTAGAAAGTGGTTCTGAGTGCGCCTATAACATTAGTGTGGAAAACCCGCTCGATTTTGAGCAAGATTTAGGTATTTCATTTGAATTTGTTCATGGTGAAGATGCATTAGTTACTTTAATTAGAGGAGACGAAAAAAGAAGCTTAGATTCGATTGAGTTATCTGGGGAAATTGATTATAATTGGGCTTTTAGCACAATGAGAGCGCAAGGAACTGAAATAATTGTAAAAATAATGAAGGGAAGTAGCCTTGTTGGAATAATTTCATTCTTTGTAAATATTGAAAGTGGCCTAAATATCCCAGGATTTACAATATTTTCGCTCATTGCGTTATCTACCATTTCAATTGGGGCAAAATTAATAAAAATTAAGCGAAAACAATAAATAACTTTCTTTTTTTCTTTTTTTTTTGATCTATTCTTCCCAATTTATCTTTCAATTGCAGAAAACAAATTTTTTAAGGGAAAAAATGGAGGAAAGTTTTTCTTATTAATTTGTAAGTGGATAGGTAAGAATTTCTTTTTCTATTTGTATCCTCTTTTTTCGATAGGCAACATATTTCAGATAGAATTGCTTAATTTTGGTCGATAGATATATTATTTCTTCCTTTTTCAAATTCGCTAATGAAGGAATATAAACAATACCATTTTTAAAGCTGATAACCTTCAAATCATTTTCATGGTGCGAATTAAAAATCTTATATGAAGGATTAACAATGGTTGGAATATTATGGTTGGTGAAATATCTTAAAAAGCTAGGAAGAAGATCCTCTTCAATCTTTATTGTGTTGTAGGACCCCAAACAGCTATCTCCCCAAAACCATGGAAAGAAATAGGATTGTAACTTAGGAGAAAATTGATTTATGAAAATTTTAAATTTTATATCATAGTTTTTTTCCATTTTGTGATAATTATCAAAATTCTCATACATAGATCGGCATAAACCCGAGGAAGGTTTTTGCATGAAAGTAACACGGTTGAATCCAGGGTTTGATTTACGATAAGAACTTGTAATGTTCAGAACATTAATACGTTTATTAAATTGTCTAAGAAAATCTGCAATACAGAGAGCAAGGAACAAGAATGATCTACTGTTATAAAATAAAAATGTAGGGATTTTTTTCAATAATTCCTTTAACCGACTTCCGGTTGTTTCATGAGGAAGATTTCCCACAAATTTTATTGATTTTGTGATAAAATCTTTATGAAAATTTTTAACATGCAGATATCCCCCACCCATTGCCACAGGACGTTTATCCATAGCCATGGAATAAAGTGAAATATCAATAAAGTCATTACTAAATTTTAGATCACGTGGACCACCTTGAACTCGATCTTCAATTACAACACACTTATGTTTTTTCTTAAAATCTGCTAAATTTGTTAAATCCATGTCTTGTCCAAACAAGTGAGTAATAACTACCAAATCACATTGATCTAACTCTGGCATTTTTTTAATTCTATTAAATTTTTTATTTAACTCAATAGTATGTATATTTTCAGGCTTTACATATTTTTCAATAGCATTTCTAAAGGATGTGTGGTTTAAAGGAGTGATAGCAACCACTAAATCATCTTTTTGATAATAAATCATGACGGTTTCAAATAGCGATCTACAAGAATAACCGAGGATTTTTGTGTATTCTTTATAATCAACCCATAAATCCCATTGCTTTATTGTGAGAAGATTTGAAAAATGTCGAATGAAATCTTGCGAAGTTAAAGGCATATAATCAGGGACAGCTTTAAGGATATTTTTCAACATTTGATTCTATTCTTCTGTGTATATATTAATTAAAAAATTTTACTTTCAAATCTACATAGTAAAAGTAGGAGAAAAAAATAGAATATATTAAAGAGGGATATATAATGTTATTTTTATCAAACTAACTATTACGTAAAGCATTAATGATTTATTACAAAAACCACTTATTACCAAAGATTTTACGACTTTATGCTATAGTGTCTTTTTTCCACTAAATGATAATGTTTTAAAATTAATCAAAAACCACTTAAACCCAAAAACCACTTAAACCCAAAAACCAAAAGTATACAAACAATAACTCTTAGTTCTGAAATTATATCATAAAAAAAGAAAGATATATAGTAAATTTATTAATTTAATATATCGCCGGGTTCTGGATCTGGAAATCCGCGCTTCAATATTCTAGCAAGAGTTTCAAATCGTTCTTCATTTATTTCTGGATCAATTTCCTCGACAAATATCGCCCCTTTGGGACAATATTCCACGCATTGAGGTTCTCCTTCTTCGGTAGATTCACATAAATCGCACACCACCGCTTTTCTCTCTTTAATATTGATATTAATTGCTCCAAAGGGGCAATTTCTCACACACGCTCCGCATCCATCGCAAATATTGGTATCCACAATAATTAAACCCGTTTCCGGGTCTTTTGATAAAGCCAAAAGTAGACAAGCTTTGATACAATCAGGATCGTAACAAGAAAGACAGCTCAGTGTATTGTTAATTATCGGTTCGATCCTAATCCGATTTATTCTAGAATTTAAAGGATTGAACTCTTCATTATGGGAAAAACTACAAACACTTTCGCATATTTCGCATCCAGTACATCTTCTGGGATCCACTACAAGAATTTTATGGAGTATTTTTTTATCTTTCGTTGTATTTTCAGATTTTGTTGCCATTTTTTTTTCACTCATTCATAATTTTTTAATTATAATTTTCCTATAACAAACTCCAAACCGCGTTCTTTCAAAGCTTTTTCACTTGGAATTCCATGTTCATCCCAGTCATGAACCAAATAGTACTGTTTAATTGCTTCACGGAAAGCTTTCTCATCGTTAAACCAACCTTTTGTAGGGCCATCTGTATTAGGTTCGTTGAAATTGCGCCATGGTAAAGTATCTTCTGATTCTGGTGCAATTCCTTCATGCTTACATTCACGAACATTAAAGCATTTAGCTAAATCATGAATTCGAGTTCCACACATCTCAAGTTCTTCACCTGTCATCGGAATTCCCGTTACCATTTCATAAACTTCGGCAACTTCAGGGATTCCCCTGTGATAAATACCACGAGTAAATTTGCATACAACTAATGAATCTATTACAGCAAGGTAGTTTTCCATACCCATCAATGCTTTACCGCGTTTATCCAATTGATCATATTTTCTGCGATCAAATTTCTTTTTAATATCATAACCATATGAACCAGAGCGTAAATGGCATGCACCTCGAACCGATACTGCAAATCCAATAGATGCTGTTGTCAACCCTTTTAACTCATAGCCAGGAATTCCTAATCCTTTAATTTCCATTGAGAATCTCTCGGAATTTTTACCTACCTTTCGAGATGCATCTCTGGAACCGTCTGAACACAAGTCTCCTGCTTCAGTTTGTCTTAAACACATATCCTCAACAAATTGAACCATTGCATGGTAATCTCCCCAATTTAATCCTTTTTTATAGACCGGGTTATCACCTAGCATTTTTTTAGTTATCAATCCTTTTTCATAAGCTTCCATAGCCCAACCGATAGTTGTTCCACCACTCATTGTGTCTATTCCATACCGATCACAAAGTTCTATTGCTTTAATAAGTGCAGGAAAATGGTTAACTAAACATACTGATCCAAGAGCATATATTGATTCAAAATCAACGCTTGAAACAACATTTGGCCAATCTGGATCATCAGTTGCGGTTCCACAAAGGTGATCACAAGCAATTGGGCATTGGCTGCACCCTGTTTTTTTTACAACCCATTTTTCTCGCATTGTTTCTCCTGAAATATCATCGGCTTTATCCCAATATCCTGTTTGGAAATTTTTTGTAGGTAATACTCCGATTTCATTAAAAACCATCATATTTATTGGTGTTCCTATATCCCGATATTTAAGGGTATCTTTTCCATTTGCTAATTGGATCAATTCTTTTGCTTTAACCATAAACTCTTTTGGTTGCGCGATTTGAATAGATTTTGTTCCACGAAAAGCAAGGGCTTTTAGATTTTTAGAACCCATTACAGCCCCTAATCCACAACGACCAACTTGTCGCGCTCTATCATTAGTAATACATGCCAATTTTGACAAATTTTCTCCTGCTTGTCCACATGCCATAACTGCGATTCGTTGATCACCGAACATATTTCTTATATCTTCTTCTGTTTCCCAAGTATCTTTACCCCATACGGTGTCTTTACATGGAATAAGTTGAATAGAATCATCATCAAAGAATAAGAAAACCGGTTCAGGAGATTTTCCAGTAAAGATTATCATATCATAGCCAGCGCGCCTCATCTGAGCCCCCACGGAACCAGAACTAATTCCAAAACCAATTCGGCCGGATAATGGACTTTTAGCTCCAACTGCATATTTCGACGATGTAGGGACAATAGTCCCCGGGAATGGCCCAATAGCAACGATGAATGGATTTCGTGGATCAAATGGGTCTATACCCGTCGGGCATTCATCCCATAAAATTTTGGTTATAAATCCGTATCCTCCGATATATTTTTTGCAAAATTCTTCACTAAGAACTTCTTTCTTTATTGTTCCAGTTGTGAGATCAATTCGCACACAAACTTGCGTATAAGCTTTAACCATATTATTTTCTTCCTTAATTTTTTATACTCTATTATTCATCCCAAAAAAGATATTAGCGCCATTATAGTGATCAATTAAAGACTGAATTATTTTGAAAAAATCTAACTGAATATTTCCACCAAAATCATTAAGAGTTAATTGTGAATCTTTTACAATTTTAATTCTTGTTTCAGAAACTAGTTTATCATTTAGTTTCCATGTTTGTAAAGATGTCTAACCCCATTTTCTGAAATGATCTTTTTCCTTA
>JAUWMK010000202.1 GCA_030613185.1 Promethearchaeum sp. | reverse complement strand
CAAATTAGGGTTGAGGATTTATGATTTTATATCTGATTTTAATTCAAAATTCAAGCAATATAAAAAACACAAAATTTTAAGCCGTGAAGAAGCAATTAAAGAAGAACCTAATATAGATCATACTGGATTAGAAATTTTAGGTCAATATTATGACACAAACGTTGATGATTCGAGATTAACTTTAGAGACTATCAAAGAATCTAAGTTTATTGGCGACGTAGTTGCTTTAAACTATATAAAGGCGGAAGATTTCATATTAGATGATTTAGGGAAAATTATTGGCATCATAGCGATTGACGTAGAAATTGGGAAAAAATTTCAAATCAAAGGCAATCAAATAATTAATGCAACAGGTATTTGGACCGATGAACTCCTCAAAAATTATCCACGAAAAGTGATTCGTCCTACAAAAGGAGTTCATATTGTTTTTCCTGGAAATCGTGTCGGCAATCATCATGCTTTTGGCGTATTTAGAAAGGATGATAAAAGAGTAGTTTTTGTTTTAACAAGAAATGAATTCACTTTAATAGGGACCACCGATACAGATTATAAATTGGGTGTTATTGGAAAACCAAATGAAGATTTAGATTTTCCTTATTGCACAAAAGAAGATTGTGATTATTTAATTGAAACTGTAAATCATTATTTTCCAAAAGCAAACCTGACTTATAATGATATAATTTCTACTTTTGCTGGAATCCGACCTTTAGTAATGGAAGAAGGAAAATCTGAAAGTGATATATCAAGAAAGGAAGTAATTATTGATACTGAAAATGGTTTAACTACAATTTGTGGAGGAAAATTGACATCATTTCGATTAATGGCTGAAAATATATTATATCATATTATAAAAAGAAAAGATGGATTTACTAAAAATGGAAAAAAGAGAGACTTCCCAAAAAAGCAATTGAAACGTGGTTATTCAAAACAACCTTATTTAATTGATCTCAAACGAGAAGATTGGGAACTATTCTTAAAAGATAAAAAGCTTCCATTAACCAAAGATATTACTGATATTTTATTCCAACAATATGGTAAAGGAGCAATTAGAATTGTTGAAGATGTGATTACAAATCCACAGCGAGGAAAACGCTTTCTTGAAGAAGTTCAGTTTATTCCTGCGGAGATTTACTATATTCTTTCTCATGAATGTGCCCCTCATCTATTTGATGTCTTAGGAAGAAGAACAGAAATTTCAATGAAAGTTCATCATAAAAAGCAACCTGAAATCGCTGAGAAAATAGCAAATATAATGGCAGAAGTTTATAGGTGGGATGAAAACACTAAACAAAATGAAATTAAGCAATACATTGATCATATCAAAAGAACTATTTGGTTTTAATGATAATATTGATTTATATTGGGTGTAAATGATGGCAAACAAAGGAGAAAATAGCAAAAGTAATGATAAAAAATATCCAATCTTAGGAATTCGGATAGATAGTGAAACACTCAATGAAATAGAAACAGAAGCAAAAAACCTTAACATAAAAAAAAGTGCTTTGGTAAAACAAGCAATTAAGCAATGGTTTTACCTATTCGATCCAGTAGAGAAAGCGGATAGAATGATGATTTATAAAAATGTAATGGAATTTTGCATGAACTATTTGGATGAGAGTGCAATGCATGAACTATCCCAAATTATTGTAAAAAATTCATTTAGACATAAACCACCCAATTTAGTGAAGAAAGAGTTAATGGAAGCTTATAGAAATTTAGATCCCAAAGAATTTCATGAAATAATTAATGATGTTTTTCTCCACAGAAGAGGAATTGCCTTTGGTTGGTATAGAAAATCTTATCTAAAATACGATTCTCATGAAGGAACATACTACGTTGAATTTAAACACAGAATATCTAAGCAGTTCTCGAAATTTCTTTTCATAAATTCCCAAGATTTATTAGAAAGCTATACAGATTTGAAATTTGAATATTTTGATGAATTTTTTGGGGATTTAACACTATCCTTCTATGCAAGAATTGTCGAAATGAAAAGTTGACAATATTTTTTAATTTAATTGATTGATTTATTGATTTTTTGTTTCATTTTTTTTAGATTTTTCAAATCTTTTTGGTAATTGTATAAGATAAAAAAGGCCTATGAACATAGCCAAAGTTGCATTAAAAGTAACGATAGTTTGAATCACTAAAGGATTGAATGAAACAAATATATCATGTTTTAACGGTGTCAGATGAAACATTATAACGGCCAAAATTCCAAAAATAGGAAAAAATAAAACAACCGATACAATTTTAATTTTATTCCAATTTTCTTCAACTTTCATCTTTTTCTAATCCTCAATTTTTTTTTTTTGGTTTCTTCCTCAATACTATATTGGTAATTTATTGTATTTCTTAACAAAATATTCAAATTCATCCCATTTAAAAATCCCGGCACCTATTGGAGTGGATTTATGAAAATCTGGATACCTCATTTGATTAATATATAAAGTTGGTATGAACAGAAATATTATATAATGAGCTTGTCCGTAATTTGTAGTCAAAGTAAATAAAAATATTGCCAGAACAAAATACCACTGCATAAAATATTCAGGAAATCCATTATACCGTTTGGTAAAAAGAAAGATGAGACAAATTGTTCCTAATATTATGAACATAACTAACCGAACCTCATTTCCTATCTGAATTTGACCATTACTGAAATTGTATAATAATCTGGGTATAGAAAATACAGACCAATTATCAAAATCATTTTGACACTGTGGACATTTATTATAAGGCATATCTGAAGTATATAAAAACAAACTTTCAATTGTTCCACTTGGATATTGCCATAAAATAAAGAATAATAGAATTATCAAAGCTGGACCCCATCCAATAATAAATTTAAAGAGTTTCTTCCATCCTTGCTTAAAAAAATAAATAAAATATACAGGAACAAATAAAAAAACTAATTGATAACTCAAAGCAGCCATCGATATAAGTAAACCAGAAAGAAATGGGTGTTTTCTTTCACCAAAAGCTAGAACTGATAAAAATATTGGTGCATAAATAAAAACCGTAACACATGTTGTTGCAACAGGTATTAACCAAAAGAAAATACCACCATAATATAATAGCCTATTTTCACGTGGATCTTTATCTCCTTTCGAGAAAGTGGCCCTATTTTGTAATTTTAAATCTCTAGAAGCAATTTTTGATACATAATCTGCGATTAAAAAGCAATATATGTTAATCATTATATACATTCCAATCCATAAATTATGATACCAATAAGGAAGTATCATCGCAGGAATCAATAAAAATAAAGTAACCGGCCCGTAATTAAAGGGTTGATCAAAAAAGTTACTACCCCATTCTAGAGAATAAATGGTGGAATACGGGTTTCGCCCATCAAAAAATTCCAAAAAGGCTTTAAAGATTATTTCTGAAGCGTCATTATATTTATCATACTGATTAAGTATAATAAAGAGTAATAACATGAACAACCTGGAGCTAAGTCCGATAAAAAAATAATCTTTTCTCATATATTAGTTCAAATTTATGAATTATTGTTTTTTTATTTTTGTTTATTTTCGTAGGCAAAAGTTTTTTGCTAATAAAAACTTAAATTCTTTAAGAGAATCGAGAAATATCAATAAATAGGGGATTTAGTCTTGGAAAATCATAAAGAATCTAATTCATCTAAAGAATTAGAAAAAAATAGTGAAGATGAAATTTTAAAAATCGAAATAATAGATGGAATTTTTAAAAATAATAAAATTGAAATATCAAATTCACCCACTGCACAATCTCTTTATGGAAAAAATTATTTTGGAACATTATTACCCAATAATTCTTTAGAATTAGATGTTTTAGAAGCACTTTTACTTATTGAAAGAAGTAGAATAAATATTTTCGATGAAAACAAGAAAGAAATGACTGCAGAACAAATTCTCTCAATAGTAGTTGAAGAAGATCCCAGAATTTGGGTAAAATATTTAGTATATCGAGATTTAAGACAACGTGGTTATATGGTTCGCTTAGGTTATGGAGAAGGTATTGATTTTAGAGTATATCCACGAGGTTCTACAAGATCAGAAGCGATTGCAAAATATTTTATTTATATTTTGGATGAAGGAAATTCTGTTCAACTACAAAATTTAGATCAAATAACTCAACAAACACTTAATGCACGAAAGAAATTGATTATTGTTACTCTCGATAGATTAGGAGATCCAACTTATTATCATCTAGAACAAACAAAACTTCCAGAAAATTCCAAGAAGGAAAATTTTTGGTAAATTCCTTTTATAAAATTAAATCAAAAATAAAAAAAAAGAGTAGAAAATTATGCCTTACCAGTTCTTACCAGATACTAGCGTTATGTTCAACCGAAAAATAATAGATTTTATAGTTAATGGAACTTTGGATGAATATCGACCAGTCCAAGAAAATAATGTTACAAAAACCGATAAATTGACAATTATACTCTCTCGAGTTATGCTATCGGAAATAGAAAATCAAGCAAATCAAATGAAATCCCAAAAAAATGTCGGTTTAGATGTTATTCACGAATTACACCATTTAGGGATGGAAAAAAAAATTGATATTATGATTGTTGGAGAACGTCCTAAACTTGATGAAATTCGATTAAATCCTGGTGGGGAGTTAGATGCACTTATTAGAAAAGATGCTTATGATTCCAAATCAATTTTAATAACAGCCGATGAAGTGCAATCATCCATTGCTTTGGTTGAGGGAATTGATGTGTTATTTACAGTAAATATTCCTGAAAGAGAGGATGAATCCCACGAACTCGCTTCATTAGACATTCGAGATTATTTTGATGACACTACCATGAGTGTTCATTTGAGAGGTCATTGTATTCCTTTAGCAAAAAGAGGAAAACCAGGGAATTGGAGTTTAGAAAAAATTAATGATAAGGAAATGCCTCCATCGGTGGTTAATGAAATTGCAAACAAGATAATCCGACAAGCAAAAAATGATGAAAGATCTTTCATTGAACGAAATGAATCGGGAGTAACAGTAATTCAACTCCGAAAATTTAGGATTGTTATATGTCGCCCCCCATTTTCAAACACACATGAAATTACTGCTGTTAAACCTTTGGTTTCATTAACACTTAAAGATTATAATTTATCTTCGAAAGTTTTTGAAAGGTTAGATATAGCTGAAGGAATTCTAGTTGCTGGGAAGCCGGGAGCAGGTAAATCGACATTTATCGGAGCGCTAGCATTATTTTATCTTGAGAAGAAGAAATTGGTTAAAACTCTTGAAAGTGTAAGAGATTTAAACGTACCTAAAGAAGTAGCCCAATATGCCCCTCTGGATGGAAGCTTGGAGAAGACATCAGATATTCTATTACTTGTCCGCCCTGATTTTACCATTTTCGATGAAGTAAGAACAAAATCTGATTTTCAAATTTTTGGGGACATGAGGCTAGCTGGAGTGGGTTTAGTTGGAGTGGTTCATGCATCAAGGGCTGTGGATGCAGTTCAAAGATTTATTAGAAGAGTCGAATTAGGTGTTATCCCAAATGTAATTGATACAATAATTTTTATTGATCAAGGACAAGTTGCAGAAGTTTTAAGCTTAGAAATGACTGTAAAGAAACCCACCGGTTTTGCCGATCGGGATTTATCAAGGCCCGTTATCGAAATCCGTGATTTTCAGTATAACGATTTACTTTATGAGATTTATGCTTTCGGTTCAGATGTCATAGTTGCCCCTGTTGGAAAAAGGAAATATCGAAATAAATCACCTAAAAAGGAAAATCGTCGCTCTTTCTCATCAAATTATAATGAATTAAATTTAGAATCTGATGATTTTATTCAAACTACGGTATTTCGTAAAAATAAAGGGTATATTATTAAAACTGATATCTCATATAAAAACCAATATCTCAATTTTTATGTAAAGAATAATCACCTTTTTTCAGCAACGATGAATAAACACGGTGAAACCTTTATAAAAAATAATAATCCTGTCTATTCTCGAATAAAACATGCATTACAAAAAGGTAATCAACTTAAAGCTACAGAAGATTGATTTTTTTTTATATGTTATGTTTCTTTTCTTTTTTTGCAAAAATAAATCCCGAAATTATTAAAATTATAATAATTGTCAATAAAATCGTCAAGATGACAAAAACAAACACTGCTGCTTGATCTTGAAAGAACATTATTAATGTGAATGCAACAATTGCACAAATCATAACTCCAGCCATAACTATCTTTAACCAACCCTTTTTATGCCTAACTTTCTTACTAAATGCAATTTTATTTGTAACATTAAACCATGCAAGAATTATAAGTATAAAAGGAATTGAGTAATGAATAATGGAGTTAAATAATAGTGGAGAACCATCTCCCCATGCTATGTAGCTGTAATAATCGATTAGAGTAATTAGAACCAAAAATCCTGCTGTCGTAGGTGTGGGTACACCAACATACCCCTCAATTTCTGCAATGTTAAAATGAGCTAAACGAATAATTGCACCTAATATAAAAATAAATGCGGGAATGATCATTATCCAAATAGAATAACCATTTATTCCCATTGGAGTATTAGCTGCATTAAGATTTTCGGTATAAATACTAAAAGAAATAATTGCTGGTGCAATTCCGAAAGCAAAAAAATCACTAAGTGAATCTAATTCTTTTCCAAATTCATTTGCTTGATTTAATTTGCGGGCTATATACCCATCTAATGTATCTGAAATGATTGCAATAAATATCATAGCCATAGCTAACCGATATGCACGATATGAAGAAATTGTTAAAATGATTGCAAAGAAACCGCAAGCACTTCCAATTAAAGTTGCGATATCTTTAATTTTTATTATTGAAAGCATACCCATAATTTATTATAGATTTGATCAGACAAAAAGCTACATTTTTTTTATAGTAAAATTGAACTATAGTTATGAGCAATAATGAAGAAATGTTTTATGAAAAAAGCACTGAAAAAAAGATGTGGAATTACGCATCTCCAAGATTTGGTATTAGTTTATTTATGGGGTTTGTGGATTTTGCATTAATTTATCTATATGTTTTCGTTTATGGATTAGATTCTAATCTAGTTGGAACAGGAGCTATGCTTGGGAAATTTGCTATTGCAATCAGTCAATTTTTCTTTGGATGGATAAGTGATCATACTCATACTCGCTTCGGTCGGAGAAAACCTTATATTTTTATTATGACTCCCATATTAGCAGTAAGTCTTTTTATGTTAACTCTACCAACATTGTTTTTAGGTTCCGAACCAGAAGAATCAAAAATTTTTATTTGGTTAATTATTTTTAATTGCCTTACACAAGCAGCATATGCAATGACAACAGTTTACCATTCATGGATGCCAGAGCAATTCCCAGTTGATAAAAGACCAAAAGTATCAACTTATCAGAATATTTTCAATTTCTTAGGAACTGCAATTGTTGTTCTCTTTTCTATGATTGTTCTAACTGGAGTAAAAAAAGATCTTGAAGATGATCCCAATACAATTCCAACGGTTTTAATAATTTCAGTATTAATATTCGGTTTAATAATGATTGGGTTAACTTATTGGTGTGCTTTTTATCAACCTGTAGAAAAAACTCCAGATTATAAAACTAAACTTATTGATGATCTAAAAATCATATTAAAAAATAAAAATCTATTATTAGTATGTTTGCTACAAGGAATTTGCAGTTTTGCTTGGGCGATAACATCTAGCGAATTAATACCATTTACAGATGAAGTGTTAAAAATTCATGGAAATGTTAGCATAATTGTATCGGTTATAATGATTGTATGTATGATTTTATCACTATTTTTCTGGAAAAAACAAATTGAAACCAGAGGAAAGAAGAAAACTTTAATTTCAGTTTTTCTCTTCGCCATTATTGTATTACCATTCTCAATGTTGGGATTCTTTTCCTTCTCAACAAACCTTCTATTTGCAATTCCTTTTGTTATTCTTGTAGCGATCGCCTTAGGAGGATGGTACATTTTCCCATATATTATTTATGCAGATATTGCAGAAGATGATCAAAAGAAGACAGGTGAATTAAAAGCGGGAATTTATTCGGGATTTCCTGCAATTATATTAAATATTTTCCAAGCATTTTCTTTAAAATTCACAGGTTGGATTTTGTCTCTAAAAAATATTGTTAATGTACCTGGAACTGATGAATTCTCTATTGGATTAATTATATGGGGCCCAATTGCTTCAGTAATTTTAATTATTTCTTTGATTTATGCAAAAGCATTTATCAAATTGGATTTTAATTGGGAAAAGCAATAAGATCTTTTTTTAATTTTATTAAATTTTTTTAGATTTATCTTTAAGAAAGATTCACTTTAGTAAATTAAGTAAAAATAAGTGAGAATTAAACAGATGGACATAAAAATTAATCATAAAAACAACTGTATTTACATTAGTTTAAGTCTAATTATCTTTTTTTCATCTGTTAGCGGATATTTGGTAAATTCTCAAATTACAAGTTCTGCTTTGAAATTAGTTTCATCACC
>JAUWMK010000193.1 GCA_030613185.1 Promethearchaeum sp. | reverse complement strand
AAAATTATTGCGTTTCCTAAGATGATGATGAATTTTTCTATTTATATCCTAAACAATTTGACCCTTCTTTGGCTATATGCGGGATGGAGTCATGTAATTATTTATGTAGTTTTGCTCAAATTGTTTAAAACAGAAACAACTTACAAATTAAAAAAATATGAAAAAGGAACCTTTTGGTGAAAATAATGGGTAGAAAAGAAATTAAAGATATGCCTAATGGAATTAAACGTATAATTTATCCAACTTTGAATGCAATAACTTCATTCATTATATTCTATGTAGTTTATAGAGTATATTTGATTAATATTAATGTATATTGGATAATTTGGGTTTGCTTATCTGCAACAAGTTTGGCAGGATCGTTATTTATCAGATTTTTCTTAAAATTTTTTAATGGAACCAAAAAAAATATACAGCAAATTGTTCAAAATATAATAATTCCCGTAATTTATGCTGCTGTGGTTTTCTTTGGAGTAATTTCATGGATGTTTGAGAAATTCGAAACTGGAGCCTGGGATCTTAAAACCTTCATCATAGTATTTTTACTAATGAAACTTTTAATATTTTTATTGTCAGATTATATTTCGGATACAATTACATTTCAAGGTTGAAAAAAATGGGAAGAGATAATAGTTCAAAAGGAAGAATTGATGGAAAGGAACTCACGGTAATGTTTGTAGTTCTTTTACTCACCATAACAATTTTGGGTTTTTTCTTTGGGTGGGTATATAATGACACCCCTGCATATTTAAATGCATGGGGCATGAATTTTGCATGGCATAGTGTTGCACCCTTTGTAGGGACGGCCATGCTTGGATTTATAATGCTTTTACTTGGTATTAAAGCAAAGCAATCATAATTTTTTTTAAAAAAAACTAAAAGTGTAAAAAATGAATACAGCAGCAGCAGGAGAATATTTTAATTCAAAACCCTTTATTTGGGGTTTATGTGGTGGCTATTTATTTGCCTTAATTGGCATGATTTTTGACAACTCAACTTTAATGTGGGGAGCAGGAATTTCACTCGCGATTTCTTTTATTTGGTGGTTTTTCGAGTTTGTCGATATTATGAACAAATTGTCAGGTGTAAGAACAGGAGATGCAGTAATATATCGAAATGGATTAAAGCCAATCGTTCAAAAATTACACATTAAATATATTGAACCTATGGATTTAGATTCTGAAGATATTGATATGTCAAAAATTGATGATTTTTCAATTGAACAGAATGATCAGATAGAGAGAATTAAAATAATTCTTTCAAAAAAAATAGAATTACATAAAGAAACTGAAAAACTATCAGATGAAGAGAAAAAAATGCGAATGTCTGAATTAATTGCCGAAGAACTTAAATCCAGTATTCCAGAAAAGAACCTCTATGGTTATCGTTGTGAATTAGAAAATTCATTTAGTTTTCCAGAAAATCAGAATAAACAGAAATACACACAAATTGTCTTAATAACAAAACGCTCGTTCGGTAAGGAATTTTATTTCCATCAAGATAGAATACAATGGAAAAACCAATTAGTAAATACGGCACTTTGTTATTTGAGTTGTATATTATGGGGAATTGCAGCAGCAGATACACCGATTATTTATTCAAGATTTACAGATGTAGATGCATTTAAAGAAGCAAAAAAAGTAATCACTGCTCAAACTATTTCTAATGTAAATAGTCGAACAACAAGTTCATTATTCTTTTCTTTGAAAGCAAAGTATCAAGCGATAGATCAAGTCATAGAAAAGAAAGATCGTAAAATCAAAGAATTAAAAAGAGAAAAAGAAGAAATCGAGCAACTTCATAAAATGGCATCTGCAAAAAAATTACAGGGTAAAAAAACAGATCTTAAAGGAAAATTACTCATTTCAAAAGGATTATTCATTACAATGTGCATTTTAATTTTCATTGGGATTGGGATATTAATGTTTGTGGTTGGAAAACAAGCACCATTCCAACCTCTTCCAACTAATTCAACAATAGGAATCTAAGTGATAATTATGACGGACCGAAAAACAGATTTTAAAGCATTGGCAGAAACTTCTCGGAATAATCTTTTACGGATTTTCGGAACTTGGCTAATGGAAACTAATGATAAAGTAACACATCCTGATAAAAAAATTGAAAATCAAACGTTGAAATCAATTAAAGATCATGGATATGATTATTATCATTTACTTGAAATGCTACAAAATACTGGAATGGACGATTGGGCAGTAACCCAACTTTTAGGCACAATACTTGAATTTCTTGATATTTTAGGTTATGAAAGACCATTACCTGTTGCAGTTAAATTTTTCTTTAATCGAATTTTAAAAGCGTATGCAATTGCAGTGACTTATTCAAGTTCTGAATCAAATAAAATATTTTATCGATTTTTCTCTACGTTGAATGAGAATAGCACAAGAATTACTCAAGAAGCGTTAGTAGATGATAGTTATTATACTAAAGCAGATGAAATGAGTAAAAAAACAAAGAAAATAAAGAAAATAAAGAAAGATGATAAATAGAAATGTTTCTTCCTAAGGCAGAATTGGAATTAATTAAGAATTTCCGCCCCAGGGGAAGAAATTATGAGACAAAAGATAAATTTCCAAATATTACAAAACAATTCTGGAAGTTTTTACAGGATCAAAAGAATGATCCTGAATCTTGTTTTATTTGCGTTACTATTGGAATGCGTAGAATCGGTAAAACTGCATTTTCATTCAGTGAAATCAACGATATTTTAGAATATGATAAAACCAGAGAATTATGTCTATTTAAAGCACCTAAAGTATTGTTAGAAGAAGTATCTAAGATATTTCCAGGGCGAGTTTATGCTGTTGAAGAACTAATCGATGTTAGAAATAATTGCATTTTGTATGTAGATGAAGCATTACTGGAATTAAATGCTAAATTAGCAACAACAACTGCTTTAAGAAAATTTGGTCAAAGTCTTGTTAAAACATCCCATAAAAGAATTATTCTGATAGTTTGTGCACAAGACGACGGTTTTATGAAAGATCTTCGAAAAAAAGCAGATCTTGTAATATATAAACGTTTAATAAAAGGATTTGTAGATGAAGCCCCGGATAAATTCATTAAGGAAAATGCTCATTTCTTGCTCAGGATGCCTCGAGAACAAGCAATTGTTTTTAGTAATTATTATCATTAGAATGAAACAGTTAAAATAAATGGTGAACCTGTTTTTACTGGATTAATTGATATTGATCTAAAAGAACACTGTCCCTGGTGGTCAGATAAAATATCAAAAAATCTATCTGATGAATCGTTGGATAGAGATTATGAGCAAAGTAAAAAAGATATTCTTTTAATCAAAGAAGTTGCACAAACTATGATTGATATTTACGGTAAAAACAGAATGATTAAAGGAAAAACGCAAAAACTGATGAAAGGATATTATTTAGCAAATAATTTAAAAAAATATAATCGAATTTTAGGAAGGACACAACAAATTGAAGAATTTCTTGTTTATCTTTGCACCGATCAATTGAGTGAAGCAGAAAAAAAGGAAGATGAAAAAGAAAAATATGAACTTCCTCCTGAGATCGAAAAATCAGGAATGACTTTTGCACAATATGCTTTGTTTAAATTTCCAAATAAAATCGGAAAAATTTTTAGTCTATTATTTTCGGGATGGAAACAAGAAGATATTGCAAAAGCATTAAGAATGAACAAAGCAGATGTATCTCAATTAATATTATCATATTCAGAGCGAGAAATAGGATATTGGCTTGAAGAATGGTTTTCTTTACGAATGGGCGGGGGACCAACAGGAGGAAATTCAAATGCACCCGATTATATAGATGCACTTGGTAGGGTCTTCTCTTGCAAATACCGTTATAACAGAAAAAATACTCAAACATTTTTTCAAGAAACACAAAAACCTTGGCTAAAGCCCGAACACGATTATTGTGTGGACAATCTTGTTGAAACATACTTTATCGTTTATCTTAATCCATACTGGAAAGAAAATTGTTTAAAGATTTTAGAAGTTAAAACATTTGGGGATGATGCTGTGAAAGTAAATATCAATTATGAATCTGTGATTGAGATAGAGAACTTTTTTGAATAAATATGCCCTTTTTCTTCAAAAAATATGAACAAAACTGTTCAGTTTTTTCAGTCAATTTTGTTCATTTATTGAAACCGCTTTAACTGCCCAGAATCTCTTTTATTTTGAGATGAAATGAAAAATAGAAGAGAGGGGTGTCTCGGCTTGAAATTTTTGCGGCCTTAAAATGGCGAAAATACGTCGTCTAAGGTATCTTATCTTGGTCAGAATGCCCACAACTCAGACAACGATAAACGTGTTTCTGAATGATTTTCGCCCAGTAGAGAAAGAAAGAAATTTTTTATGTCGTTTTTACAGGATCAACGAAATAGGATGTTTCTGGAAACGGGTTCGCAATACATTAGAGTTTGTTGACGGAACGAATGATTGAAAATCTTTAACATTCTCATTCAAATTTATCGTAAAACCGAAAATCATAAGGTCAACAATGCCAAAAGCCTTATAAAAAAAAATTAAGAATGAATCGAATAAAGGGATTCTTCTTCCATAAATTCTACTTTCTCAGTGAGAAAATCAATTAAATTAATGCCTTCGGTAAGTTCATTCAGTAATTCAATCGAAACATTATCCCAATCAAAACTTGAAAAATCTAAGCTATAAAGAGATCTCATAATAATAACTGGAGCAGCTGAAGTTATCGCTTTTATGTAAAATAATTGCTTTTCATATTCATAGAGTCGAAAAGAAATATTATATTGAAAATTTGAGCAATATTGTTCGAGTAATATGTTATTTTCTTTAGCAAATTCTAAATCTTTTTGATATAATTCATTTCGCATTTTTGCTCCTGCTTCACAAATTTCAGGAATTCCAAGCAGATAACATCGTGCTAAGATTGAAAGTTTCTGAACTTTAGCAAAATTAGGATATTCGTGCATAATTTTTCTTTTTTCGTTTGTTCTAAAAGAAACAGAAACACTTTTTAAACCTAAAACTCTTCTATTTCTTATAATCGATAATAAATATCTATTATCCTCATTAATTGTCGATTCGGCTACTTTCCATGAGTATTGATTCATTTTGATACACCATCATTCATATTTTTTAATAATTTTTGGACTTCTTTGAAATTAACAGGTGCAATTTGTTTGATGTATTTAAAAGTGGTCTCAGTGTATTGATGCCCCATTAAATTTTGAATACCCAATAAATCTAAATTTTTAGATACTAAAAAAGAGCAAAAAGTGGCTCTTAAACAGTGAAAACCAATATTTTTTGTCCATTTTCCTAATTCAGTTTGCCAAGAAGGGATAGTTTTACACTTATTAGCATATTTATTTATCATATTTATCAAGGAACGTTTTGAATAACATGGAGATCGTTGTGAACGAAAAATATATCCAGTTTTCCGTGATCCAATATGAGCCTCTAATTTTTTTGAGAGATTTTTAGGAATTTGCAATTCTCTATTACTTTTTTCTGTTTTTGTTTTAAATGCAGCATAATATTTTGATCCATTCCTGGTTCTAATAAAAATAGAATTTGTATAAGGATTAAAACTTTCAATAATGAGATTTGCTAATTCATTCACTCTTAAACCGGTATTCAAACCTATTTCAATTATTAATCCGTGTTGATAATTAATTGAATAGGCCTTCTTTAAGAGTTCTTCTCGTTGATCTTTTGAAAGAACAATTTTTTGTTTTTTTCCAAAATTTTTTGGTTTACCTGGAACTTGCCATTTCTGATCCGTTTCTTCAAACTTATGAACTTCCATCTTTTTTATTTACTCCAAAATTTGATTTTAAGGTATGTAAAAGTTGAAACTCATGAACTTTTACAATAAAAGTTCATCAGTTCTAAATAAATAAAACCAATTTTTATTTATAAAGAAAACTCGAAAAAATAGTAAGGCTATAATATTTAGAAGAAAAATTTATACCAGGAAGATATTACCGAATTTAGTAAGATTTAATTTCAGGTAAGATATTACTATATTTAGTAATATCTTCCTGGTGCAAAAAATTATGCTATCAAAAACCGAAAGAAAATTCTTAGAAAATAAAATTGAGATCAATGCAGGATATAAAAATAAAATTCGACATTCAATTAAGGCTAAAATTATCCAATTGAGAAAAGATTTAGAGTTATTATTAAATTCAGACAATAGAGAATTTATTAATAATTTTAAAAGAAGATATGTTTATGAAAAAAATCCAAGTGAAATGTATGGAAATTGTATTTTAGAAAGTATTGTTTCTGAATATCCTACTATTGTTTCAGAATTAAATGAAATTTGCGAAATGTTGAATAAATTTAATTATTACTCTTATAGTGGTATAGAAGAAAAATAAACAAAGATTAAATTTTTTCGCGTATCTTTTTTTTGATATTCTAGTACTAGATTTTTTATTTTATGGGAAAAAAACTGAATTTTGGGGCTGCATGGATCCATCCGTATAAACCAATCTGCGCGCAAATATATCATTATTTTTGATGTTGTTCGCGTACCTCGCAAAAATTATTTCCCACAAAAATTATCCGGATAAAATTCATGAAAAATAAAGAATTTAGACTTCCCCCTCCTCCACTTTCACAGGTTCCGACAAAGGGCACGTCCTCCAGTTTTGGAGTTTGGTATAGGGAAGTCATTTGGGTGTGTGATCATAAACCCGATTTTTGTATGTAGGAAAACCGGGAAACCTTGAAAGGAGGCTAATCCAACGAAAAAAAACAAGTCCATCAAAACGATGGAAGTAAAATATTTAAAAATATTTCACTCTAATTATAAAAAAATCAATTTTAATATTTAAAACAAACCGGGAAAAATATTAGATAATTAATATGAATAAAATGTAATACACTTTTCAAAACGTAATACATTTCTTATTTAAAGCGTATTACAAAAGCCAATAAAACGTAATACGTCATGCCCTATGATAAAATAACCAAATTTTTGCAAAGTTCAAGAAAAAATCAGGTCATTTGTTAATTCCATAGGTTCCAGTGGAAGAGAAAGACTCCCTTCATGACGTCAAAATGACACATTTTTTTATATAGTCTCCCCGCGTCCGCTTTCTAACCAAAAAATTTATTGAATTTCCTTTCACGATCAAGATCCAAAGATCTCTTCTCTTTCAATAATTTTTTTATTTCTTCAATATCAAATATTCCCATATATTTTTCAATGTGATTAATAAATTCTTCTTTTGATAGTTTTTTAGAAGTTGGTCCCATTTTCTGTCACTAAAACCTTATCACAACTAAAATATTTAAAACTATTTAATCCACGTAGCAGTTTGACATTTTTTACATCGGATTACTTTCTTCAGTTTTTTCGATTGATACCTATAGACGCACATTACTAATTTACTGCGACATACAGCACATCTATCTGATATTTCTTTTTCCTGTAAACAAATTCCATTATTAACAATTTCCATTTAATTTTCTCCTTTTATTTTTGAATTAACCTTTGGATTTTTTTTAAATCATCTGGAGTATCAAAATCATGAAAAACCCAATTATTTGAATTAAAATTAAGTTGATGGGCAAAACTTTTTTTTTCTAATGCACAAAAGGAATTTACTGCAGATATAACATTTTTAACGCCAGAACCAAGTAAATTTTTCGCAAATTCAAAGAAAGAGTACGGAAGAATTATTGCTGGTATCATAATTGGATAGAATTTATTGACTTCTTCATATTTTTCTTTCCATATTTCCAACGAAACAATCTTTTCCACGTCACTTAATTCATTTGAAAAATCACAAAAAACACACTGACTTCCCGAAGAAGGATATGCATTTGATTTGTAATAAAATAAATGACATTTATCCTTTGAAAATTCATGGTCTTGGATATACTTAAAAATGGAAGAAGAGAAAATAGCATCAGCTGGAAGTAGTAAAAATAACTCTTCATGAATCAATTCAGCAGCAGCAGTCAAAAAGCTATATATTGGTCCTTTTTGATAATTAGGATTTGCATCAGCTATTACAATATTACAAGATTTTGGGGAGATTTTACTAAGCTCAGAACGGAGTTTATCTATTTCATACCCTCCAACAATAATTACATCGTTGAGTTTATTTTCTACCAAATTATTAAGAAGTAATGATAACGTAGATTCTTTCTCATAATTTAGTGGGAACAATGATTTTGGTAAATTTTTTGTTAATCCATGAGCCCTGGAACCTTTTCCAGCAGCTAAAATCAAGGTTTTCATATGAACCGTGGGACCACCTTCTTATATTCTTTATATATTTCACCGTATTGATCTTCTAACCAGCGTTCCTCTGCCCATGGAGTTATTAGAAAAATTAAAATAAGTAATGCATGGGTTATGAGTGTAATAAAAGAATTAGACAAAATAATTATCCCCAAAAAAAGGATATTATCTCCCAAATACTGAGGGTTTCTCGTATAACGATAAGGTCCTTTTGATATAAATTGGTTTTTTATTCCTGAAGTATTCTTAGTGCCCAGTGTAGCAAAACCCCATGAGAATAACATTCCACCCAATATTATTAGAGGTATAGCAATAAAAAAACGAAATAGTTCAGTGAAAATCCAACTATTCCAGTCTATGAGAAGTAGGACGAAATTTAAAAGAAATACCAAATAAAATAATAACCACGTTAAAATATACTGCCAAGATTTTTTTTTCGGAGGGGGCCATATC
>JAUWMK010000412.1 GCA_030613185.1 Promethearchaeum sp. | reverse complement strand
TAAATTCAAAGATTATCCCGTAATAGGCGCGCATTGTTTTGGTTATTTTTCACATTTACTCCAAGGAGGAGGTCATTGGAATGGATGCACTGCGGGGATTTCTTCAATAGGAATAACTTCCGATGGAGGAATAGTTGGATGTCTTTAGATGGGGAATAATCAATTTATTGAAAGTAATGTTAGAGAAAGAAGTTTTATTGATATTTGGGATGACCCCAATTCTTTCAAATACAATCGAAAATTCACTCCAGAAAAAATAGAAGAAAATTGCCAAGGATGTTACTATGTGGAAAGATGTAAAGGAGGATGTAATTCAGTATCCTTACATATGACTGGAAAATTGCACAATACTTCTTTTTGCTTGCGAAGGATTGAAGAAAAAAAGTTGGATGTTAAATCTTCAAAAACTTATAAAAAATGATAATAGATAGATGAGAAAAAAAAATATGATTAAATTAAACTTAGGCTGCGGAATTTATTATAAACCGGGATATATCAACATAGATATGTTTGAATCAGAAATTGCAGATGTGATTGCTGATATTTCTCATTTGCAATATGAAGATAATAGTATTGATGAAATTGAAGCATCGCATATAATAGAGCATTTTGATGTATTAACTCTTCCCTTTTTAATTGCAGAATGGTTTCGCGTGCTTAAGCCAGATGGTAAATTGGCTATCGAAGCCCCCAACTTTAACAAAGGCTATTTAAAACTTTTAACAAAAAGAAAATTGAAAAAAAGAAATGCCCTACGATTTTTATTTGGGGTTGATCTACCTGGAAATACCCATAAAATTGGTTTAACTCCAAAATTTCTTAAAAATATTTTAATTTCTACAGGTTTCATTAATTTAAATTCGCTCAAACCTCAGAGTTTTAAAGATCAAAAAAGCTTCCGAATCCAAGCTCAAAAACCAGAAAAATTATCTCTTCTAGATAAAAAAGGTTTAATTACTACCTTTAGATGGAGGATATACAATGAATTTAAGGGATTCGATGTATTATTCTTGGATTCAGTAGAAAATAATTGCATTAACATGATTGAGAAACAATATGATTATGATAATCGAGATTTTTTCTCAATAAAAAACATTGTTTCAATGATTGCAGTTTTCGCTCTATTTCATCCAAAAATTGCGAAAATTTTCCTATCTCTATTACCGAAAGTTCGCACACAAAATATCAACACAGATATTCTCGATTATCTTGAAAAAATTAATTCTCCAACAATATTTCTATCTGTCTGGAAGAAATGGAAAAAGGAAGAAAAAGATTTATTTCTAAATTTCACTCGATTCCAAGACTATTGGATAAATAGGCTCTCAAAATTTTTAACTACCAATACTATTAATGAAAAATTCTCTGATACTTTTACATATCTTTCAAATATTCAAGGAGAAAATTGCGATTACTTCAGCTTAGAATTGATAGAAATAAAAGCCTTAAAATTAACAAATTTAGGGATAAAATCATTTGTTTCTAAAGAACATAAGAAATCCTATACATATTTTAGGAAATCACTAAAATTTGTTCCAAATAATTCTCTAAATAATTGGAATTTAGCTAGATTATGTATATTGCTTGATGAAAGAAAATATAAAACTATGAACTTCTATCAACAAGCCCTAATACAAGAGATAAGCAATAAAATTTTCCGAACGATAAAAAATGAATTATTATGTTTCAGTAATAATGATTCTCAAGAAAAAATTGAGAATCCAATACAAATTCGAAATTAGTAAAAATGGAGTGATTAAAATGAAAAATAGTAAAATCGATGATATTGGAAAAAAACTGGATGTTGAACCATCTGCAATAGAAAAAGAGCAATATAAAAATCGATTAAAAAAAAGATCTTTTTGGATTGTAAACGCTTTAAATTTTATTCTTTCAAGCGCAATTGGGATAATTTTAGGTCTATATGAGCATAGTTATCAAAGCTTTTATCCATTTCAAACTATGAATGCAAGGGTGGGATTATTAGGTGTCTTTTCTGTCAATTTATCAAATGGAATATTAACAATACCTCAAAGATCTTATTCTATTTTCCGAAAAAAGCAAAAAATAGGGATATTTAGTATTAATCTCATTCTTTCAGTTATCGGTTATGTAATCTTTTATAACTTAATTGCGTCTTCCGATCCGTTATCTTCAGCAACTTATTATAATGTTTATATTCATCAAAAAAGAAGCAAAAATTATTGCAAAAATATTAATTAAATGAAATTGGAGTGAATAAAAATGGAAAATAATAAAATAGATGAAATTGGCGAAAAATTGAATGTAAATTCATTTGAAATTAGACCAAGAAAATCTTCCAATTGGTTTAATAAACATTCATTTTGGATGATAAATGCAATAAATTTCATCCTATCTATTCTGGTTGGGGTAACTTTTGGTTTAATGGAAAAGAGCTATTATCCTTATACATATTCATATAAATTTAGTTCTTTTAGCTTATTGGGAGTATCTTCAATAAATATTGCGAATGGAGTTTATACAATCCCCAAGAGAAAGTATTTTAATTTGAATCAAATCAAAAGAATTGGAATTTATATCATGAACCTGATAATTTCATTTGCTGTTTATAGGATAATTTATCAATCTTTAGCTTCATACGGTGCAGCAGTCCGATATAATGTTTATAAATTCCCCGTACTGGGTAAAGACAAAAAAGCTGTTTACGAAACAAAAATAGAAAATTTTTAATAATTATTCCCCATATAATGTTTATAAAAAAAAAAGATATGAATGAAATGAATGATGATAAAATTAACGAAATTAGTAAAAAACTGGATGTTAAACCATCTGAAATTGAGAAAGAGCAACAAAAAATTAAATCAATAAGAAAATCTTTTTGGGGTCTTAATGCTATGAATCTAATTTTTTCAAACGCAATTGGGTTAATTTTTGGTTTGTTTGAACATAGATATCAAAGCCATTATCCATTTTATACTTTGAATGCTAAGATTGGATTATTAGGTGTTTTTTCTGCCAATTTTGTAAATGGAAAACTAACAATACCTCAAAAACCATATTCTATTTTACGAAAAAAGCAAAGAATATGGATATTTAGTATAAATTTCCTCCTTTCAATTATCGGTTATGGAATTTTATATGGTTTGGTTGCATCTTCAGATAAATTGTCTGGAGGAATATTATATAATGTATATGATTCATCAAAAAAGAAGCAATAAAATATGGATAATGAAAAGATCGATGATATAGGCGAAAAATTAGGAGTTAACTTATCAGAACTTGAAAAAAAGAAACAGCTAAATTGGTTTAAAAAATATTCATTTCAATTTCCTTTTTTATAATATTATCAGTTTTTCATCTTATTTTGTCTTACCTTGATGAGTTTTGTCAAATTTTACAGATCCCAATTAAAAAGAAAGAAATTTAATAATGAATTATGGAAGAAATTTATAAAGATAAAATTCCCGAAAAAACTAAATGGGCATTTGGACTTATTGGAACCGCTTCAGCAGCGCTTGAAGGAACGGTTTTTGGCAGTATAACCTTTTTCTACAATATAAAAATGGGATTA
>JAUWMK010000021.1 GCA_030613185.1 Promethearchaeum sp. | reverse complement strand
ATATGATGTTCATCTATTTTAGGCGGATTAATTGCATGCTCACATATTGGAGGTGGAATAATTGGAGGCTCACTTACGGGAGTTGGAATAATTGGAGGCTCACTTATGGGAGTTGGAATAAATGGAGGCTCACTTACGGGAGTTGGAATAATTGGAGGCTCACTTACGGGAAGAGGAATAGTTGAAGGTCCATTAACTTGAAATGGAATAGTAGAAGGTTCACTAGCTGGTGCAATTTCAGGTGGTTGAGATATAGCCTCTGGTTCTGGTGGAACGTAAACACCGTTGATTTCTAAAACTTTCCGAGTGATTTTTTTGAAAGCTTGTTCTACACCTGTACCGTCCTTGCTTGAAATCTTCATGTGATCAAACATATTGAGCGGTTCTAAGAATTCCTTTGCATAATCATCACTAACAGTAATATCTTCAACACGATCTAATTTCGTCCCGACAAAAAGAATAGGGAGATCTGGATCATGGGTTCGAACAATTTTTACCCATTCATCTAAACCATCCAAAGTTCGTAATCTTGTCATGTCGTATAATAATAATGCACCTCGTGCACCGGCAACGTATGAATCAAGCATAAATCGAAATCTTTCTTGCCCTCCGAAATCCCAGAGTTGTATAACGGTATTCACCTTATCGTCTTCTGTTCCGAGAGTTAAATTGAGAAGATGGAACTCGACACCGATAGTCATAGCGGTATTTTGAACGAATTTTCCTGTGACAATTCTAGTAAGTAGGGTAGTTTTGCCCACACCACCTTGTCCTGCAACAAGAATTTTGTAAACGTATTTTTTGGTCATGTTAATATTCTTCTCATTTAGAATTCATACAAACGTGTAGTTTCACTTTTTTAAAGCAACTAAGTAATTATTAATATCATGAAATTTGAAATTTCACAATTAATTATTATTATTTTAAGTTAGCTATTAATGTTATTTATTTCTATTATTTTAAAAAAAATTTGTTTTTTTCTAATAATATTTACAACTATAAAAAAAATCATTTTAAAGTGATTTAAAATAGGTTTTTCTCTAATATTATTATAATGAAACTACCAATTTATAGTACAAATAAATTTATGGATCTGAACCCGAGCAAAATAATCGCGCTCGGTTTGAATTATCAAGAACATATTGAAGAAAGTCATTCGGTATTAGTTCAAGGTCAGACACATGAAGCACCAAAAGAGCCAGTATTATTTCCAAAAACACCTAATGTATTAATTGAATCGGATAAAACAATAGTAATTCCGCGATTTGTATCGGAATATGGATTTGATAATGTAAAAACTGATTACGAAGCAGAATTAGCAATTATAATTAAAGATAGATGTAAAAATGTGAAAAAAGAAGATGCTATGGATCATATTTATGGATTTACATGCTTTAATGATGTAAGTCAGAGAAACATACAAACTGGTGACAGATCCGGTTGGTTTCGTGGAAAATCCTTTGATACATTTGGCCCAATTGGACCACAAATTGTATTAACAGAAGATATTGGAGACCCTCAAAATTTAAGAATACAAGGTAGAATAAATGGAGAAACAAAGCAAGATTCAAATACCAAGCATATGATCTTCGCAATTCCTGAAATTATAGCTTTTATTTCAAAGAATTTCACTTTAATGCCAGGAGATATAATTTCAACAGGTACTCCAAAAGGAGTGGCCCGAATAAAACATGGAGATATTGTTGAGGTTGAAATTGAAAAAATAGGAATTCTCCGGAATTCTGTAGTTGATGAAGCCATATAATTAATTTATTTTTTAATTTTAGGTATTGGTCTGTCTTTTTTTGCTTTCTTCTTTGATTTAATTGGAATAATTTTCTGACAATATCGATTCAAAAAGCATTGTGAACATTTAGGCTTTGAAGTACAGATATAAACACAATGTTGAACAATAAGGGCATGATATTCATTATAAACCACATAATCAGCACTTATTTGAGCATGAAATAAATTTTGAATATATTCATATAAAGATTTTTCTGGAATTAATCCAATCCTACTGAGCAATCTTTTAGTATATGCATCAATTACAAAAATGGGCATATTAAATGCATAAAGAATAATTGAATCAGCAGTTTCAGGTCCGACACCTTTAATATCTAACAAATTTTGGCGGAGAATATTTATCTTTAGCTTCTTCAAGGATGAAATTGGATTTTTTTGTAAAAAATGGAGCATATTTTGAATTTTAATAGCTTTTTGATTATAATACCCCGAAGAACGAATAATTTGGGCGAGCTCATCTAAATCTAATATATTTAATTTACTTTCAGAAATAAGATTTTTTTGAGCTAAATTCCATAAAGCTTTCTCTGCATTAACCCACGAAGTATTTTGGGCGAGAATGGTTCCAATAATAATCTCAAATATTTGATCATCATTTTTTGGATAATTATAATTTCCAGGATGATAACCCGTAAAACGTCCTCGCTGAGTTGGGTTGATTTCTGGTTTCAAATCAACTAAAGGCCACCATCCTTGATGACCATAATTTGAATACAATTTATCATAGAATATTTTAAGAGAAATTGGATCAGAATTTACCATACCTAATTCATTATAAATATTAAAGATACAATAAATTAATTAGAAAATAAAATGCCGATGATGAAAATAAAAGACTTTGATATGTTTTACGAAATGCATGGAGAAGGAAAACCGTTATTATTGATTCATGGGTTGGGGTCAAGTTCCCGAGATTGGGAACTACAGATAAGCGAATTATCAAAATATTATAGAGTAATAACGATTGATTTACATGGCCATGGTAAAAGCTCTAAACTCACAACAAAATATTCAATTCATGATTTTGCGGTCGATTGCGCGTTAATTATCAAAGAATTAAAATTCGATTCTATAAATATTTTAGGAATTTCAATGGGAGCAGCGGTTGGATTTGACTTAGCAATAAGCTACCCAGATCTTATAAACAGTTTAATTGCTGTAAACATGGGAGTTAAAATTCCTGTGAAGACTTTTTCAGAAAAATTTAATCATCAAAAAGTAGAATTATTTATCAAAATTTTTGGAATGAAAAAATTGGGAAAAATTTTTGCTCCAACGCTTTTTCCACTACCAGAACAAGAAGAACTAAGAAATTATGCTTCGACACGTTGGGGAGAAAACGATAAAAAATCTTATATAATAGCTAAGAATTCTCTAAAAAATTGGTCAGTCGAAGAAGAACTTCACAATATAACATGTCTAACTTTAGTGATCGCAGCGGATGGAGACTTTACTTCAGTTGAATCGAAAGAAGATTATGTAAAAAAAATCCCTAACGGGCAAATAACAATTATAAAAAATTCTCATCATGCTGTTCCTATGGAAAAACCTGAAGAATTTAATAGAATAGTTTTAGATTTCCTCAAACAAATTTAACTTTTTATTATTTTTATTCATCCAAATTCCACCAACCTTGGGATTCATAATTTAAATACAAAAAATCATAGATTTTTTTAAAGAAATTGGAAATTGGATCAGAATTGACCATACCTATTTTATTATAAAGGTTAAAGATACAATAAATTAATTAGAGAAAAAAATGTCAATAATCAAAGTATCCAATATAGAAATGTACTATGAAATTCATGGAGAGGGAGAGCCTCTATTATTAATTCATGGTTTAGGCTCAAGTTCTCGTGATTGGGAATATCAAATCCCTCAATTTTCAAAACTGTATAAAGTCATCGCAATCGATCTAAGAGGGCATGGAAAAACCAGTAAACCTAAAGGACCTTATTCAATTCGTGGATTTGCTGATGATGTTGCATTGTTTCTTGAAGCTTTAAATATAAAAAATGTAAATATTTTAGGTCTTTCAATGGGAACAGCGACTGGGTTTGAATTAGCTATAAATTATCCAGATCTTGTGAAGAGTTTGATTGCTGTGAATATGTCAGCTAAACTCTCAGTAAAGACATTTGCGGAAAAAAAGCAGTTCTTTTTAAGAGTTGCGATAGTAAAACTTTTAGGAATGAAAAAAATGGGCGAATTTCTTGCTCCAAGGCTTTTTCCTTTTCCAGAACAAGAAGATCTTAGAAAAAAAGTTGCAATCCGTTGGGCAGAAAACGAGAAAAAATCATATTTATCTGCATTTCATTCTTTAAAAAACTGGTCAGTTGAAGAAGAACTTCATAAAATTACATGTCCAACAATTGTTATCGCATCGGATGGAGACTATACTCCAGTTGAAATAAAAGAAGAGTATGTAAAAAAAATTCCTAACGGGCAGATATCAATTATTAAAAACTCTCATCATGCAGTTCCGATGGAAAAACCCGAAGAATTTAATAAAATAGTTTTAGATTTCCTCAAAGGCATTTAATTTTTTATAGCTTTTATTAAGCCAAATCTGCGAAAATTCTATAGATAATTTCCTATAAACTTTTTCATCTTTGATTTCGATTGCTTTCTTAATTTCATTAAAGAAATTTGATGATTTCGATGAAAAATGACTTTCTTTCTGTGAAAATTTTGTTTTGTTGTTGTTTTTCTTAATTAATTTAGGCAAAAATGCATCCCCCCTTCTATCTCACTTTAGAAAGCACGCATATTTAAGAATTTAGATTATAGAGCAAAGTGGTAAAGTTTATAGAAATTAATCTTCTGAACATATTTGTAATGATCCCAATAAAACAGAAAATGTATGAATTAAATGATCCAATACAATTTAAAATCGAGAAGAACTTAGAAAAATATAATTTTTAATTAAATATCGTTATTAAACCAACATTGTGAAATTCATGTACACATTCTCTGAACTTGATTTAACTTGGATTGATGGAATCATTATATTTTCTATTGGTTTATTTGTGTTCATTTTTACATATATTTTATATCCTCCACTGATAAAATGGATAAAGAAAAAGGGATGGATTGGATATGACATCCATAAAAAAGCCCGAACTCCGACTCCTGAGTCGGGTGGGATCGGAATTGCAATTGCACTAATAATTGGATCTATTTTAATTGGTATCTTCTATTCCAAATTATGGAATGAAGTGTTAATTTTTATTATAACAATAATTTTTGCGGCTGTAATAGGATTTATTGATGATCGAAAACAATTTTCTGCAAAGAAGAAAATAATTTTATTAATTATTGCAGGATTGCCTGTTTTTATCTTTAATCTCCCATTCATTGGATGGATCACGGTTAATAGTCCAAAATTTCCAATCTTAGGACAACTTAGGCTCAATGTTATCTATCTCTTCGTTTTACCATTTATTGTGTTAATTCTTACTAATACTGTCAATATGCTTGAAGGTTATAACGGTGAAGGTTCAGGGACGACCAGTATAGCAACATTTTTTATGATTATTGCTGCGATAATGACACAATCAGGTGAAGGAGTAATATTTGGAGCAGTGATATTGGGTGCAGGTTTGGCATTTTTTCTATTTAATAAATTTCCAGCCAAAGTTTTTCCTGGAGATGTTGGAACTCTAACAATTGGAGCCGCAATTGCGATGCTTGGTATTTTGGGATCTTTAGAAATTGCAATGGTATTAGTTATGCTTCCACAAATATTCAATAGTTTTTATGTTATTTTTTCAGGACACGGATTTAAAGAGAGTCATGCAGCAGAAATGAAAGATATTTTTATGGATGATGAAGATTATATCCATGCTTCACTTGAACATGGTGCAACATTAACATTACCGCGCTTGATTTTAGCCAATGGAAAACTGAATGAAAAAGAGTTGGTTAATAATTTTATGGCTTTATCTGGAGTCTCCGGGATTTTTGCAATAATCGCAATTCAATGGGTATTACCAATAGATGTTCCAAATTATGCGTTAAGTTTGTCGGTTTTCGCATTAGGATGTATTTTATATGCAATTATTATTAAAAAATTTCCAAGAATCTTTGGGATTACGATTATTATGATAATTTTAATGATTATTGGTTTAGTTTTGCTATTTATTATTGATAAATTTATCGTAGATAAACCATCGAACTGGATCTATAGTGGAATACTCGGAATTATTGTATTAATTATTTGGTACGGGATTACAATAATATATTTTAATAGATCGATAAAAAAAATTAAAACCAAAATATGAAATTAATGGAGTAATTTGATGAGCCTAACAGGAAAGAAAATATGGATTGATGCTGAAGAGCCAAAAACAGGAATCATGCTTAAACCATTAATTAAATGGTTCAAAGAAGCAGGAGCAGAGTTATTAATAACTGCTCGCGATTTTGATTCAACTTTTAAAATTCTTGATGATACAGGATTTAACTATATAAAAGTAGGAAAACATGGAGGAAGTACATTAGAAGGAAAATTGAAGACTTTTATTGAACGTCTAAACGATCTTTTACCCCATGTAATTAACTTTAATCCTGATTTCTTTGTAACTTTTGCTTCAATTGAAGGCTCGAGAATTTCCATGGGGCTTCAAATACCATCAATTGGCTGCTATGATGAGCCAAGGAGCATCTTTGTTTGTAAACAACTTATTCCATTTATAGATAAATTAATCACTCCTGAATGTGTCCCAATTGAAGATTATATTAAATTACATGCAGATCGGGATAAAATAATCAGATATAATGGGATAGATGAAGTAGCTTGGATATCAGATTATACTCCTAATCCAAAAATTCTTGAGGATTTTGGAATAGAAAAAGGTAAATATGTTTTAATACGGACGGAGCCAACTTCGGCCAGTTATTTCATTCATAAATTAAAACCCGATGAAACATTAATCGCAGATTTTTTCCCCGCTATTTTCAAAAAACATCCAGATTTTAAATATTTCTTATTAGTAAGAACAGAGGGACAAGAAAAATGGTTAAAAGAAAAACTAAAGCAATTTATCAATAATGATCAAGTCGTAATAACAAGATATATGCCAAACATTGTAGATTTATGTTTTTATGCGGCTTTAGTTATTAGTGGTGGAGGAACTATAGTTAGAGAATCCGCACTTTTAGGTGTTCCAAGCATTGAATTTTTCCCAGGAAAATCAGCACCCCAGGAAATATTTTTATCTGAAAATGGTTTTCCGATGTATCATATTAGGGACACAAAAAAAATTGTTGATGAATCGATCAAAATTCTTGAAGAAGGTCCATCATCAAAGCGGTTTACTATGGATTTTAAAAAGAAATTAAGTAAATTTGAAGACCCAAACAAAATATACTTTAATTATGTAAAAGAAAAACTCTTAAACTCTTAAATTAGAAAAGAAGAATTAGAATTGCGAAAGTTCATTATACTCTGTATTTATGAATCTATACTTTTTACAGTTCTTCGATAGTCTTCTTAAATATCACATTTCTCTTTTTTAAATATTCAATAACTTGGTGATAGACTTCTGATTGTTTTCCTAATAGTTCCGGATGAATGATTCCTGTTTCATTGAATTTTCCTTCAAGTACAATTCGAGCAACAGCGGTACAAGTATATCCTGTTGTTCTTGCTATAGATAATCTACGCTTCTCTCTATCGTACCTATCAAGCATATCATATGTATAACGTAATTTCTTGCTATCTTTCATTCCTTCAATAATTATCTTCATAACAGTAAAATCTTCATCTCCTTCTTCGAACATCCATTGATCAAATAGAAGTCTAGATGTTAACTCAATAGGTTTGATCTTTTTTCCTTTTATATCAATTTCCTCTGTATTGAAGAATCCTGCTTTTTGTAGCATTCTCATCTGTTCGATATGATCAGGATATCTTAGTGTTTTTTCTTTCATGAAAGGAATATCCATTGTCTTAATGAGAGATCTAAGACCATCGGTATTGAAGGCTACTAGAGTTCCTACTTCGGGAAAATCTAATAATTCAGGTTCAGATAATCCTGGTTTAACAACTATCTCACCATTCTCAATATATCTCGCTAAATTGGTGTAATCCTCGATTACTTCCAGAGGTAAATAAGGTGATTTATAGTCAAAAAGCCAATTCCTTTCTACAGGTAATCCCCCAACATAACATAGGAAACTTTCTGTTTTATCTAAGATTGAATCAATATAACCAAGTATGATGTTACTTGAACCAGGAGCTACTCCACAGTCAACAACAGCTGTAACTCCTTTCTCCTTTGCTAATTCATCTAAGCTTAATGCATCTTCCTCGAAAAATGAGATATCTACTATGTTCTTTCCTGCTTCAATTGCTGCTTTAAGAGCTTTATAACCTATAAAACAAGGAAGAGCTCCAATTACTAAATCAAAATCCTTCACTATATCTTTGATGATATTGGGATTGGATAAATCTGCACATATTCCATGAAGATCATCATCATTTGTCAGTTTATCTAAAACTTTTTGGTTAATATCAACTATTAAAACCTCAATAGAAGGATCTTCTGCTAGATCTCTTGCCATTACATTTCCTACATATCCTGCACCTAAAACAACAACCTTCATATCTTAACCTCTAGGGATATTTGATATTATTTCTTTTTAAATTTATATTACAATTTTAAAATTCGATAAATAATTGCTTTCTTTTAACCATAGGTTCAACTGATTTCTGGGTTACCTTTAATGAAAAATTTTTCCAAACAATTAAAAAAATAAAAATTGAAAAACTACCGGTAAAGAAGAAAGTTGAGAGTTAGTCCAGATCTTAAATTAAAAAAGAAGAGTTGGAATTGCGAAAATTTCCAGCAGTGGAGCATACCTGTAATTTATTTTTTTAATTGCATTTTTTACACTTTTCTGAAATTTTTTTGGTATTTTTTTAAATTCGTTTAAAACATCTATTTTCTTTGAAGCTTTCTGAAGTAATGGAATTATTATTTCTTCTGGAACATTGTCATATAAACACTCAACTAAAATCAATTTTTGATATAATTCAAGAGATTCTCGACCATATTTATCTAATAACTCGTTAATATGCTCCCTAAATCCATGAAAATCGCTTGATTTATATATATTTCCTTTTTTTCCTTGAGTTAACGCTTTTTTATATTTCTTTTCGAAAGCTTCCGTAATTTCCTTAGCTAATGAAGAAAGAATGGGCTCTGCCATTAAACCCAAAGGTAAAAAATAATCAATTATCAATACAGTAAATACATATTTCCCTGGGCTAAATCTTGCTTCTAAACTCCCTGATCGAATCAAGCTAACTCCTTTAGGAAACCCGATTTCTTTAGCGAAAGAATTTAGAGCTGATAAAAACCCACTAACGAGTTGATCTTTGGTTTCTTCGTAATCATTAAGAAAGTTGAAATTGTGTAGTCCTATTCCTTGTTCCTTCACAATTACATAAACTTCAATTCGAACCATTAAACTCTCATTAATTTTGAGACCTAAATGCTTTCGCTATCTAAAAAGAATTTCACAGAATCTACAATATGAAAAATATTCTCATCAGATAAGGTTGAAACCATTGGTAACTCGAAATGATGCGAAGCAATATACTCGGCGTTTGGGCATGAAACTTTAGTATAATCGGGATAATTAACAATTTTTGCAAAAATCCATTCGGAAATATTAGTATAACATGGTTGCTGATAGGATAAAATTGAATAAATAATCCTAGATGCAATATTTTTCTTTTTAAGATATGAAATAATCTTTTGAGGAGTAATATCTTTCTTTGTTATTACTGGGGCGAATACATAATCAGAATGGCTATGATTTGGTAATAATTTTTGAATTTTTATTCCGTCTTGGTCATCAAGGAGTTTTCTATATAAAACACCGTTTTGATGACGACGATCTAAAATTTCTCGTGCGCGATCCATTTGAACATTCATTATTGCAGCAGACATTTCTGTAATGCGATAATTGTATCCGATCTGATAATGATTATAGCCTCCATTTGGATTTCTCCCATGATTCTTCAAACTCTCTATTTTTTCATGTAAATCATCATCATTAGATAATATTGCCCCACCTTCGCCCCCGATTAAATTTTTAGTACCATAGAAGGAAAAAACACCCAAAGTTCCAAAATTCCCTACATGTTTACCAGAAATTTTTGCATCATGAGCCTGAGCGCAATCCTCAATAACTTTAAGGTCATGTTCATTTGCAATTTCCATTATCTCCTTCATATTAGAGGGATTTCCAAATATATGAACTGGCATAATAGCTTTGGTTTTATCAGTAATTGCTTCTCTAATTTTCTCGGGATCAATATTATAAGTGTGTTTGTCAACATCAACAAAAATTGGTATTGCTCCATTAAAGGTTATAGCATTAGAAGCAGCAATAAATGTAAAAGGAGTCGTAATTACTTCATCTCCGGGACCAATTCCAAGTGCTGTTAACGCCAAATGCAGAGCAGATGTCCCATTTACAACGGTTGTTGCATATTTAGCTCCAGTAAACTTTGCGAATTTTAATTCAAATTCGTGTGTGTTTTTGCCTTCAGTTAGATTTTTACTTTTAACTACTTTAATTACTTCTTCAATCTCTTTTTCTCCAATGTTAACATCTACTACTTTAATTAGTTCTTTCGGAATTTTACTCATATTAAACTCATTCACATTTTTATTAAAAATAATTAACCATTGTTCAAAATATTGACCTATGGACCAATATTGAAAGTCTTTATTAATTTTTTTCTAATTATGTGATAAAAAATAAAGGCATTGAAAACCTAATGATCATAATTGCAATGGAACGGAATGACTTATTTTCTTCAAATATCGGCATCGATTCAATTGGGTTCTATAGTCCACACTTATTTCTTAGTTTGAAAGAACTAGCGAATGCTCGTAATATTGACTCGGATAAATTCAAATTTGGTTTAATGACCAATGAGATGAGGATTCCTAATACATTTGACGAGGACAGCATTTCTCTGGGAGTTAAAGCAGGATATAATGCAATATTACGGGGGAAAATTAACCCTAAAGAGATAGATGCTGTATTCGTAGGAAGTGAGAGCTATCCGTATGCAGTAAAATCAATTTCAAACATCTATAAAGATTTACTTGGTGTTTCCAAAAACTGCTTTACGCAAGATATTAGTAATGCTTGTGCAGCTGCTAGTTTAGCAATTTTGAATGCTATTGCAATGATTGAAGCGGGAATGATAAAAATGGCTCTTGTAATTGCCGTTGATATTAGTATTTATGATTTACATAGCCCCGGAGAACCTACTCAAGGAGCAGGAGCGGTTGCATTAATTATTTCAAGAAATCCAAGAATCGCAGTTTTTTCCAGATCTTTTGGAAAAGTTTCATCCAATATAAATGATTTTTTCCGCCCTGCTGGAGAGAAAACAGCTCAAGTTTTTTCACATTATTCAGTAGATGCATATTTAAAATTGCAATTAGAAGCCTACGATAATTTAATAACCAACACTGGAGAATTTTCGGCACATTATTATCTATTTCATGCACCGTATGCTAAATTACCATTAAAAATAATACAAAAAATAATCGCTGAAAGATGGATTGATAAAATCGAGGTTTTAATTTCTCAACCCCAAAAGGAGAAGATTGAATTCAAGGAAATCCCATATTTCAACGATTTGGATAAAAATTTCTTATTATCAAAGGATATTGTAGAAAAACTAGATTCCATGAATTATTCAGAAGAAAAAAGAGAAGAAATTGAAAATTGGATTGTTAGGAAAATTAGAAATACTTCTCTTCCTCCATTACAAGTTCCAGCTTTGTTTGGAAATATGTATTCTTCAGCAATCTGGGCAGAATTTATGTATCTTGTTGAAAATTTTGCTAAAGTAGATGATACAATATATTTTGGATCTTATGGATCCGGATCTACTTGCATATCTGGCCTATTAAAAATACAACCAAATTTCAAATCGGTTTTAAAAAATCCATTAAATATAAAAGAATATTTAAACAATAAAGTTCAAATTACAGTTCAGGAATATGAAAAACTTCATCAAAATGAAATTTATACAAATCTACAATGGGGAAAAATTGTTACATCTGAAAAACATTGTGCATTTACTTTGAATTATTGTGATGATGGGTGCAATCTATCTCATTATCCTGGGCTAAATTATTGCCCAAAAGGTCATTCTGGATGTAATTCAGTTGAATTTCCACTAACTGGGACATTGACAGAAATAAAACCTTATAACAATGATATTTCACCATTATGGAATGGCTATATTCTGATAAATAATAATCCTACAATTGGGTCTACCATGGAATTTGAACTAAGAAGGTGGAAATCTCATAAAGATGAACCCAAAAATTCTCCAAAGGGATTACTTAATTGGATGCCTATTTATCGTTCTGTTTCAACATCACCCTATTTTGGCTTAGCAGACAATGAAATACATGCCAAAATAGATGAAATGGCATCTATTTCTCAAATTGATTTATAAATTAGCTGATCAGAATGCTAAATGAGATATTGAAAGAAGATGCTGAAGATATTATCCTATTTCTTAAGAATAAAGGTATTTTATTGCCTGATTTACCTAAGGACTTAGAAGCAAAAAAAGACGAGGGTGAAGCTTTCGCTATTGCTTATCCTATTCAAGGATTATTAAAATACCACGGATTAGCAAATAAAGAACATAGAATAGCCAATTTTTCAAGCATTTCTCTTAATAATGATGCTTTTTTCACTGTTACCTATGTTAAATTCTCTAAAAAATATCAAAAAGATCGTTTTATGTTAAATGGAATTGAAATTGACTCAAATGATCAAAAATTTTATCGAGTATCTCATCAATTAAACTTCATTAGAAAATATTCCAAAATTAGCACAAAAGCTGTGATAATTTCGCGCAATATTATAAAAAAGAACAATGAAACTGTATTAGGAAAGGGTATTGGAACTTCTGCTTCAGCTGGAGCAGCAATTGGCCATGCAGCAATTTCGATTATTTATGATAATGAATTGAAATATACTAATAATTTAAAATTAAGAGGTCTTTTTTCTCGTTACCTTGCAGGGTCCGCCACCAGGAGTTGTGTAGGAGGTATTGGATTATGGATAAGTCATCCCAAGATGGAAACAAAAGAAAATCTAGGTATACGTCTTGATACAGAATTAAATCAAACTTTTATTAGTGATATAGATTTAATTACAATTTCAATTAAATCAAATATACAAACTGATAAAGCTCATGAAATTGCACCTCTTAGCCCGTTTTATGATATATGGATGAAAACCAGAAAAAGTCAAATTAAGAAATTTATTAATGCTTTAATTGATGAAAATTTTCAAACTTTAGGTGAAATGTCGGAATATGACACATTGCAATTGCATGCAATAACTATGACAGGAACTCCTGACAAAAATCTTATTTTATGGACACCAGAAACCATATCAATAATGCATTTAACAAGAAAATTAAGAAATCAAGGAATACCCGTATATTTTTCAATAGATACTGGGCCTTCAGTTGTTCTATTAACTAGAACCGAATTTACTAAAGGGATTTTGGAGAATTTAACCAATTTAAATGATAATTTTAATATAAATATAGGAAAAATTGGTGGTCCGAGTAAATTATTAGAAAAATCATCACCAGAAGCGAAATTTTTAATTGATGATTTTAATAATTTCAAGATGAACGTAAAATGAAAAAGGATCTTTCAAAAATTTCTGGATTTTTTAAATTATCTGTGTCCGAAAGACAAGCGCTTATCTCTAAATTGGTCAACTTAAATAAAGAAGAAAAACAAATTTTAGAAAATTTTGGATATTTCAGTTCTGATCAATTGGATCTTATTAGTGAAAATGTCATTGGAAGTTTTTGTTTACCTTTTGCAATTGCTACTAATTTCAAAGTTAATGTAAAAGACTATCTCATTCCAATGGTGACTGAAGAATCTTCAATTGTAGCAGGAGCAAGTAATGGGGCAAAAATTGCTAGAATTTGTGGAGGTTTCCATTCAGAACCAATAAAATCAATAATGATAGGGCAAATCCAATTGACTAATATCACAAATCCAGATGTAGTTAAAAAAAATTTATTAGAAAATAAAGAATATTTGATTAAAATTGCAAATTTATGTGATAAAACTCTTGTTGCAATGGGTGGAGGAGCACAAGATTTAGAAATTCGTGAAATTTCAACAGAACGTGGACAGATGATAATTATACACTTACTAGTTAATGTCATTGATGCAATGGGCGCAAATGCAGTAAATACTATGGTAGAGAAAATAGCCCATGTAATATTGGAAAAAAAAATGGTAAAGGCTCAAATAAATTTGAAAATCATCTCAAATCTTGCAGTTCATCGAGTTGCAAAATGTTCTGCAATATTTGATAGAGATCTACTAGGAGGAACAGAGGTTATCGAGAGAATTCTTGATGCTCATGTCTTTGCCAAAGCGGATCCTTTTAGAGCAGCTACAGCAAATAAAGGCATAATGAATGGAATTGACGCGCTAGCTTTGGCAACGGGGAATGATACCAGAGCAATAGAAGCAGGAGCTCATGCGTATGCATCATTAACTGGTAACTATGGTCCATTAACAGATTATTATATTGATAATGATGAAAATTTAGTTGGATCAATTGAGATCCCAATGCCAATGGCAACTTTTGGCGGTATTATCAATAAACATCCTATGACAAAAATCGCTTTAAAAATACTTGATGTAAGAAGTGCTGAAGAACTATCTCAAATCGCTGCAGCAGTAGGTTTGGCACAAAATATAGCAGCTCTGCGGGCTTTAGCTGATGAGGGTATACAATCGGGCCATATGAAACTACATATACGAAAATAAATATTAGGATGAAGGATTAAATGCGAAATTCTATTGCTTCAGCTCCAGGTAAATGTATCTTATTTGGGGAGCATGCAGTTGTTTATGGTTATCCTGCATTAGCCATTGCCATTGATATTTTTTCATACTGTAAAATCTCAGAAATTGAACAAAATGGGATTAAATTATTTTTAAAGAATTACGATTTTTTATTTAATTTCTCGGATATTGATGATTTATGTGATCAAATTCCTTCAAAATTTAGTCAGATAGCCGTAGGTCTAAAAATTCTTGCAAAAAATTATAAAATATCGATAAATAGAATAGAAATTGAGATTCAATCTGATTTATGGACAGAATCAGGACTTGGATCATCCGCCTCATCATCGATAGCATTAATATGTGCTCTAAATGAGTTTTATAAATTAAATTTGAATCAAATGGATATTTCAAACTTAGCATTTAAAATGGAAATAGAAGTTCATGGTAAACCATCTGGAATTGATAATATCGTATGTTCCCAAGGAGGTTTAATATTATATGAAGATCATGAATTTCAAAGGTTTAATTTCTTAAAACAATTCCAAATTTTAATAAGTTATACTGGAAAAACCCATAATACGAAAGAAGCAATTAAAAAAGTCAATGAATTTTGTAATAAAAGGCCGAAATTATCCAAAGAATTATTTTCTAAAATAAGGGCAATAACTGAAAAGGGGTTAGCAGAATTAAAACAAGGGAATTTTGTTGAAATCGGCAATTTGATGATTTTAAATCATCAAATATTAAATGAAATAGGCCTCTCAACACCAGATATTGATAAAATCACCCATATTTCAAGATCCAATAATGCTTATGGTTCCAAATTAACTGGTGCTGGCATAGGAGGGTGTGTTATTTCTATCGGAAAACTAAGTGATTTACAAATAATTAAAGAAAAACTGAAGAAGCTAGGATACCCTTCAATAATTACTTCAATTAATAATAAAGGTGTTAGTATTGGCTAATAAAAAACCTGTTATCATAATTAAATTAGGAGGTAGTATCCTTACAGATAAAAATACTCCAAATTCCTTAAGGAATAATGTGATAAATGGCTTAATTTCTCAGATATATGATAATTATCATAATTCAAACCAACCTAAACTTATTATAATTCATGGTGCGGGGTCTTTTGGTCATCCAATTGCAAATTCCTTTTCAATCCAAAATGGGTTAAATCAAAATATTCCAAATCAGACATTAGGATTAACAAAAACTCATCAAAGTGTTAAGAAATTAAACACTAAGATTGTAGATAGTTTTTTAAACAAAGATATACCCGTTTTAAGTTTGACAACATCAAGCGTTTTTTTCCAAGAAGAATCTGCTTTAAAATTTACCGGAATTAAACAAATAGAGTCTCTTTTAGAATTAGGAATAATCCCTATTCTTTATGGAGATATTTTATTGCACGATTCAAAAAATTTCTCGATTATTTCAGGAGATAGGGTGATTTTTGAAATCTGTAAGTTGTTTACTTCTTCAATTGATACAAATCATAAAGTTGATAAAATAATATTTTGCTTTGATCAAGATGGAATTGTTATTTCAAATTCTGAAAAAGATTCAGAGGTAATTCAGAATATTAAATCAAAGGATTTAGATTTCATTTCATTAAAAAATTTTGAAGATTCTATCGATGTTACTGGAAATATCAGAGGAAAGTTAGAAGAAATAAAAAAAATCTGTGAATTAGGAATTCCTGTGCAATTGATAAATGGACAAAAACCAAATCTACTTACTAAAGCATTAAAAAATGAAAAAATATTATCCACACTAATTGAATAAAGGCGAAACTATGGAAAAAGATAAAGAAATATTTCAGAGGAAGAACGACCACATTAAAATTTCTATAAACGAAAACATAAATTCAATAAGTTCTACTTGGTTAGAATGTGTTAGATTTGTCCACAACGCACTACCTGAAATTAATTTGAAAGATATTGACATTTCAATGGAATTTCTTGGAAAACATATAAAAGCTCCAATTATCATAGGTGCTTTAACCACGGGAACAAAATTAGGATTAGAAATTAATAAAAAACTTGCAGAAGCTGCTGAAAAATTTCAAATCCCACTAATGGTAGGTAGCCAAAGAATTCAACTGGAATATCCAGATACATCCAAATACTTCACATCCATAAGAAAAAATGCCCCAAGCATTCCAATAATTGCAAATTTAGGCATTTCACAAATAATCCAAATGGAAAATTTTAATTCAATTGAGAATATCATTCAATCCATAGAAGCTGATGCAATTGCAATACATTTGAACCCCTTACAAGAAACAATTCAACCAGAGGGAGAAACTAATTTTTCAAATGCAATGGAAAAAATCTCACAATTAAATGATTATCTTAAAATCCCACTAATTATCAAGGAAACAGGAGCTGGTCTCTCTAGAAACGTCTCATATAATCTAATTAATATGGGTGTTAAATATTTGGACATTTCTGGATTAGGAGGGACATCTTTTGCTGCAGTTGAATATTCCCGTGCAAAAAAGCAAAATAACAATCTAAAATCAATTATTGGAAACACTTTTTTAGATTGGGGAATCCCAACCGCAGCCAGTATTATTGAAACAAAATCAGTCGCAAAAAACACCACAGTAATAATCGGAAGTGGGGGAATACGTAGTGGGTTAGAAATCGCTAAATCAATTGCAATCGGTGCCGACATTTCAGCAATTGCTCAACCGTTTTTAAAAGAAGCTTTTAAAAATTCAAAGGAATTAGAATCTTTTATCGAGAAATTAATTTCTGAATTAAAAAGTTCAATGTTTCTAACTGGTTGTAAAAAAATCAAAGATTTAAAGAAAGCTGAATATGTAATACTTCCTCCTTTAAGTACATGGTTAGAAAAGCGATTACAGAAATAAAGGTGAAAAATTTGGAAGAAATGAGTGTTATCAAAAAAAATTTGGAAGAAATTGCTAAAAAAGTTGATGAGTTTATCCTAAAAAACTTATCAAAAAAAGTTTTAAATCTTTTGAATTCGTCTCAACATTATATTATTGCAGGCGGGAAAAGACTCAGACCATTCTTTATATTAAAATCATATAGTTTATTAGCAGAAAATAACGAAAAAATTATTCCCGTTGCAGCTGCGGTAGAAATTTTACACACATTTAGTTTGATCCATGATGATATAATGGATCAAGATTTATTTAGAAGAAATGTTCCAACAGTTCATACAAAATGGAATGAAGCCCTTGCAATTTTAGCAGGTGATTTTCTTTTATCACAAGCATTTATTTTTGTAGATCATGCTATTATCCACCAAGATATTAAATATAGGATTATGCTTGAATTAGGGCGAGTTTCTTCAAAATTATGTGAAGGACAAGCATTGGATATCGTATTTGAAGAGAGAGTTAATGTTTCAATCAAAGATTATATGGAAATGGTTGCATTAAAAACCGCAGCTCTCTTTGAGACGAGTGCTTTTATCGGCGGTTTATGTGCTAATGCATCGGTTTCTCAAATAGAATCTCTAAAAGAGTTTGGTAATAAATTTGGAATCAGTTTTCAAATTATTGATGATATTTTGGGTCTTATCGGAGAAGAAAAAATATTTGGAAAACCAATCGGGAGCGATCTCCGAGAAGGAAAAAAAACTTACTTACTCTTATATGCTTTAGAACACCTTAAACATCCAAAAAAAAGCAATTTAATTTCAATTTTGAATAAAAAAGAAAAAACTAGTGAAGATATCAATAAAGGAATTGAATTAATAAAGGATAGTGGAGCTATTGAAAGTGCCAAGAAAATTGTAAAAAATCTATTAGATGAAGCAATATCTAAGCTGGAAGTTTTTCCTGATTCAGAAGCTAAAAAAGAACTTCAAATATTGGCAAATTTCTCCATTCAGAGAACATTCTAATGGTAGGGAGAATTTACTATGAAAAATTATGATATTGTAGTTGTTGGTGCAGGACCAGGTGGTTCAATTGCTGCAAAAACCGCCGTTGATAAAGGTTATTCAGTAATTTTGTTAGAAAAAAAAGACTTAAGGAATGGTGGAAGATATAAAGCATGCGGGGGAGCCATGGCATGGGAATTAATAGAAAAAATAAAATTTCCTGAAGATAAAATTGACAGAATAATAGAAAAACTCATTCTTCATCATATTGATGGAGATATCTACACTAAACAAGGGAAAGGTGCAATTATTTGGAGGGATAAGTTTGATAAATTCCTAACGGATATTGCATCAACTAGTGGTGTGGAAATTAAGCAAAATGAAGAACTAATTGATATAAAAAAAACTGACTCAGAATATCTGATAAATACATCAAAATCAAAATACTCAGCACAATACGTAATCGCAGCCGATGGTGTAAATTCTCCTACATTAAGAAAATTAAGATGGGAGAAATTCAATAAAGAGGATTTAATTTTAACAATTACCCAAGAGATGGGATTAAATAAAAAAGAAATTGATGAGAGGTTAGGAAATGATGAAGTTCATTTGTTTTTTGGTATTAAAAATCTTATTCCTTTAGGTTATGCATGGTTATTTCCCAAAAAAGATAAAATAACAGTAGGATGGGGCAATCAGATTGGAAAAATTAAAAATTCAAGAAAAGAATTTTCAAAGTTTCTAAATATTCCTTTAGTAAAACAATCAATTAAAAACGCAGAATTAATCAGATATACACCACATCTTATTCCAGTGGGAGTACGCCCTATGCTCTATAATGATGATGTTTTTGCAGTAGGAGATGCAGGAGGAATAGTAGATCCAATAAGTGGAAAGGGAATTCCTTATGCAATGATGTCTGCAGAAATTGCAATTCAAACAATTAAATATTGCGAGAAAAAAGGAAAAGAAGAAAAAATGGGAGAAATTTATAAGAAGAAGTTAGATCGTTCGTTTTTATCAATTTTGAAAAAGAAATCCGAATTAAGAAAGAGAATTTTCCAAAATGATGAAAAATTAAAGTTATTCTTAAATTTATGGCAAAATCATAGGAGTTCTGAAATCATTCTAAAAGATTTATTATGATCATGCTCCCTTTCTTCTATTTCTTTTAATATATTCTTTTAAATCTTCAAGTAACATTTCTTCATTATAATCTGGCCACAATTCCTTTCGAAACCTGAATTCTGCATATGAAGAATCCCATAATAAGAATCCTGAAATACGCGCACCATCTTCCATTCCTGTTCTAATAATATAATCTGCTTCTGGAATATTGTGAGTATATAAGTTTTGTTTTATTATTTCTTTTGAAATTTTATCAGGTTGTATCCCTTTACGTATTATCTTCTTAACCGCATCAACAATTTCCTCTTGTCCATCATAAAGAATGCAAATATTGAAGAAATATTTATCATGATTTTTTGTTGACTCTTGAATATCTTTAACTTTTCTTTGAAATTCTTCAGGTAAGTCTTCAATACGGCCAGATACTTGAATTTTAACCTTTTTCTCAAATGTTAGAGGTTCTTCAAATACATCTTCTATTCCCCTCAATAGGAGTTCAAATAAATAATTAATTTCTTTTTTTGAAGGTTTAGCTACGTTGTCTGTTGATAGTGCATAAATACTCAAATATTTAATTCCAACATCGTATGAAGAATATATTATTTTTTTGAGAGTTTTATATCCCGCTTTATGTCCCTTTAAAGTGTCTCTGATACCTTTCCTTTTTATCCAGCGACGATTGCCATCTAGAATAATCCCTAAGTGTACTGGCAATTTGTCACCATATTCTTCTTTGAGTTGATCTATTGAAGTAATGTTTTCTAAGGGAATCATTATTTATAATTACATGTTTGAAATATAAAAATTAAATCCCTCCATTCACTTCCTAATTCAATTCATGAAAAAAAATACACAAATAGTTTTACTAATCTCATTCATATTAGGAACGATAATTCCGATCATTCTTCTATTAATTTTTAATGTCATTTCTTTACCCACCACCCCTTTAGACATTGGTATATGGATAGCTTTTGGAATACTTTGGGGACTATTAATAAATGAAGGAATTTCATGGGTAAAAAATGGTAAAAGAAGCGATTGGAGTGATTTGATCGTAATACTTTTTCTCTTTGTTACGGTTTATCTATTAACAGATGATATTTTTAACTCTTTTATTGGAGCCTTCTCATTATATTTGATTTTTGGAATATATGAATTGAAAGAATATGAAGTTTTGAATAAAATCCTTTTAATCACAGTTATTACTTACAATTTTATTTTCTTCGCTGGTATTTTAGATACAATATTAGAAAAAGAAGGTTTATGGCGGGATACAGCATTTTCAATGTCATTTTGGCTTATGCTTATCCTTGGTTTTGCTTTCTTTGGTCGAAGATATATGGTAGTATTTCGTTTTATGTCTCCCCAATATTTAACTTTAGCCTTATATCTCTTGGCTTGGATGGCAATAAGCTCTATTAAAACAATTCCGCGGATTGATATGACTTGGCTGGGAATTCAATCTTTTACAGAAATACCAGAAACTAATCTTTATGATTATATTTATGAAGTTATTATAATTACAAACGTAATCGTGTACATTTTCACTGGTCCATTAATTGATTTGTTGATGGGATATAAAAAATCGGATGATCCTAAATTAACTGGAATTATTGAAGAAGTTGCAGAAAAGATGGGTATGAATCCTAAAAAAATTAAAGTGCGGTTTGGAAAATATCCAATTCTAAATGCGATGGCATATGGTGCATTCTGGGATATGAGAATGGCAGTAATCGCCCCAAGTCTTAATGACATACCCGAAGATGAATTAAAAGGGATTGTTGCACATGAATTGGCGCATTTAAAAGGAAAACATACTTTAAGCCTAACCCTTATTTCAATTGGTGAGATTTTAGTTTTTAAAATATTACAATGGCCAGTAACCTATTATGATTATACATTTAACCCAGATAACCAACCATTTTCTTTATTCGTATTTATTTTAATTAGTATAGGGATAAGCATATTTCTTTATACTTTCGTAAGAATGTTTGAAGCAACTGCAGATAAAAATACAAAAAAAGCAGGATATGGAAAAGAACTTGCCAAAGGTTTGTACAATCTCGAGAGTTTTTATGCCACTTCTCATGAAATTGGATTGGATGCTACTTTACTATGCGATGAAAAAGTATCCAAAAATAACCGATTAATTGATTACATGTCAACTGCACAATATATTAATAAAATGATTGTAAAACCTTCTAAACTCGGATTACTATCAAATTTTATTAACGCACACCCTCCTAGTTATCATAGAATTATTGCTTCTTTGGATGAAAATGATATTTCAACAACCTATGAAGCATTAATGCCAGTAATTTTCTTAAGAAAGAAAAAGGCAGAAGAATTTTATATAAAAACTGATTCAACACGACAGAAATATATGGATATGGCAACATCTAAAATCAAAGAGCAATTTAAAATTGATAATATTAAGAAATTAGCTGAACAACTAAAATTAAAAGAAAATTTAAGCTATAAGATTGGTAAAACATATGTATTTTTGGATTTAAAAACAAATGAAAGAATATTCGGCAAGTTAGAAGATATTGTATATGCAGATAATGCGAGTGAACCATTACTTTACAAAATTAAAATAATTTTAGGGGGAAATCAAAATGAAATAATGGTGATTAACCCATCTACCCATAAAGAAATTCATCTCAATATTGGAGAACACTACAAATTTAACAAAGAAGGAATTTTACGGTTAAAAAATATTGAATTAGATGAAGTTTATTTCAAAAATGGCAAAAATAAGAAAAAATCATCGCAATATCTTAAAAAATATACTGGAGTTGCAATTTTTGATAAAATCTCTAATAATAATGGGGATAACACCATTGAAGAAGTTAAATTACCGATCTTTAAAAAAAAAATGCCAAAATCATATGAAGAATTAGAAGCAATTAAGGGAGAGCATATATTTTTAAAAAAACAAGGAACTTATCAATTATATAATTTGGATGATGTAATATTTAACGAAAATTACAGAAATTATGTATTAACATTAGCAACGATCGAAGAACACAAAATTGAAGAAGTAAAAGATGTTGAAATTGCCCCATTAGAATTTTCAAATGATGAATTAGTGATTAAACACGGAGATTTCTATTTTAATTTTCATAATGATGATTCTACCCTGAAATTTGAGGATGAATTTATGAAATACTATGCCAAACATAAATTGCGTGTTGTTTTTGTTCTTAAAAAAGCGGTTAACTCTGAGATTGATGGAATAATCGAAAATTTTGAACATATTGATGGAAATATATCCCAAATTTCCATTAAAAATTATTTCAATGAAGTAATTGTTGTTGAAAAGAATAAAATTGATGGAGTATATGTTCAAAAACCTACATTGACTATTCAAAAAGAAAAAGATGTGAGTGTTTTCACTAATTTGATGATTAAAATTGCATATAAATTACGCCCAGAAAGATATTTTCAATGAATAAACGAATAAATATGGAAAAAATGTTGACAACTATGAATAAAATTCATGCGGTTTTTCAGCTCTTACGAATCAGACAATATTACAAGAACTTGATAATGTTCATTGGTATATTTTTCGCAGGCAGATTGTTTGATTTTAGTATTTATCCAAATTTATTTCTTGCATTTATTGTAACCTGTCTTTCTTCTTCCATAACTTATATCATAAATGATATTAAAGATCGCGAATCTGATAAAATTCATCCTGAAAAAATTAAAAAAAGACCGTTAGCTAATGGAGAACTTTCAATATTAGTAGCCATTATCCTTTTAATTTTAATAATTGGAATTATTATTGTCTCTTTGATTTACTTCAAAAATTTACTATTTTTGGTTTTAATTCTATTAATAATTGCTAATGGATTTGCGTATAACTTCTTCTTAAAAAAAATTGCATTTGCCGACATAATCGGATTGAGTACGACTTATATTTGGAGAGCTCTCGCGGGTTGTGCAGTAATAAATGTCCGAATTTCACCATGGCTGACAATTACAGTATTTCTAACAGCATTATTTTTAGCTACAGGAAAGAGAATTGCAGATTTAGAATTACTTGGGTTAGAGAATGCAAAAAATCATAAAAAAATATATGATTCCTATTCTGCGCCATTATTAAATAATTTCTTAATATTAAATGCTACAGCACTTTTTGTTATGTATACTCTTTACTGTGTATTGGGACCTCTTGAAGAGGGATCAATAGTCCCAGTAATGGAAAACCAAGGATTGTTAGTATACAGCACACCAATAGCATTATATTTAATTTATAGATTCATATATATTGTAAAAACTAAACCAAAAATCGCACGAAGCCCAGAAAAAATGATTAAAGATAAAGGAATGATTTTTGGAGGAATATTACTAGCGATAATTGTGTTGATAACCTTCTATTTAGAAATTAGTACATTGCAATTTTTTAATTATAATTAAATTGGGTGAAAATCTGATGGGAAATAAGGAAAAACCAAGAATTTTTATTAAAAAAGTATCTTCTAAAACAATTCTCCAAGATTACGCAGATCTTTTAGAAATGGCGAAATACAAGAATTACTTCAAACCTGATAAGAAAACCATGGTAAAATTGAATCTTTCATGGAGTAAATATTATCCCGCTTGTTCTTCTCCACCATGGCAAGTTGAAGGTGTTTTAAGAAAATTAAAAATAGACGGATTCCCCAGTAAAAACGTCTATACTTGCGAAAATAGAACTGTAGTAACCAACATTGCTCGAGGGTTAAAAGGAAATAAATGGACACCTATAATTACAAAATATAATAATTATTTCGTTCCATTAACGCGCGTTAAATTTGTCCCTTTCAAATCAAAAATCCCTTTGAAAGCTTTAGATTCAAAAATTTTTCCAGAAGGATTTTCTATTCCACAAGTATATGTTGGAAAAAATATGATCCACCTACCCACATTTAAAACTCACGGTCATACTGGAGCAAAGGGCGGAGAATTTAATAAAGATAACCCAGAAAGTCATGGTGGAATAACTTGTTCCATTAAAAATTCTTTCGGAGGGTTATTAACCAAACGACGACATTTTTCACAACAATACATGAGCGAAGTTCTCTATGATCTTTTAGTAATCCAAAAACAAATTCATCCCAATATTATGGCGGTTGTCGATGGAACTGT
>JAUWMK010000103.1 GCA_030613185.1 Promethearchaeum sp. | reverse complement strand
TGTTAGTTTCAACTTTGGATCTCCTAATTATATTTTAATGTCAGAGGATATAAGTTTTTTGAATGATTATATTTCTTAAAATGGATAATCATCATAGATACCGAATATTTTTGAGTAAATCAAAAATTAAAACTGATAGATATCCTGTACTTCTCACAAACTAATTTCTACTCAGAATGAAAAATCAGAGCTGCATTTTTCAATTAAATGAATTGTAGGGTATAATCTTCAGAAAATGGTTAATATTATTTGCTTTTTGATTAAAATCTTAAAAAATGGTAATTATGCAAAACACTCGATATGTTTAACCTTATATATATTTATAATCGATTAGTGTGAATCAACTAATAATAATGTATTATTTCGGAATGTAACAGTTAGTTTTCAAAAGCAACGTTCTGGAAAAAGAAGATGACTACATCAAGTTTTGGGGAAATATTCAACTTTGGCACAAAGAAACATATTTTTGGAAAAAATTTTGAAACTAATAAGTTCTGCGCAATTTAAGGGAAAAAAGGGGAAAAAAATTAGTTAAAATTTATCACTTTATCACAATATTCACAAGTAATACTATTCCCCTTTATGAACCCCTCTTGCTGAGCACTGTCAAAATTTGCACCACAGAAAGGACAATAGCCCAAGACTACGGATGTTTTCATCTCGTGGAATTTATCACTGGATTTTATTACTCTCTCTTTGGTGAAAATTACTCGTATCTGGTTTTCAATCTCTGCAAGAAGTGCAGTAATTGCTTCCTCACTATCGCCAGCAATTTCAACTTCAATTGTTTGCTCTCCACCGTTAAGTAGAAAAATTATTACCATTTTTTGCTTCTTAACCTTTGTGAGACCATAATACAGAACTTTTCCAACCTTGTTTTCTGCAGAGAACTCTTTTGAAACCAATTTGATCTGATGGCTGCCCCCAACCTTTAAAAGAAGGTTGAAGATTTTCTGAAGATCTTGGTCTTTTTGAATAGGCAATATTTTTTTATCCTTATGGGATAATTGCCTATAGAGACTTTCTACTCTTGCAAGATTTGCTTCTTCCTCGGTAAAGAAAATTGGACATGTTATTCCAATCACCTTTGGTCTCATTGTAATTGCTCTTGGTTCATCCAATGCATTAAAATAGGAAACAATTGCATTAATTGGTCCACTCATACAACTGATCGGTTCCAAATAAAGATTAATGGATTTCTTTTCATTTAAACTCAATTTAGGAATCATCACTGAATCTCCCTTTCTTTTATAGCTAATTGGTTCATATGTGATCCATTTTAAGGCATCGGGAATAGTAAAATCGATTTTGATATTGGTTAACACTCCCGGAGACTGGTTTATTACGCCAACCTTAAATCTTACCTGGCCTGAAATATATTCGAATTCACGAAGGATCTGAAGCTCTTGATTTTGGGAAATTTCCGCAGATTCAGCTTTATATGGAGTCTCTTTTATTTCTGTTGTCGGAACAGCAGCTATTCCTTGTTTAGGTTGCGTTAGTAGCTGTTTTACAGTTATAAAATCACCATCAATTTCCAACATTTCCAAACCTTTCTCTGGATCCAACATCATATCGATTAATTTTTCCCTGGAAATATCAGATTTTCTTGAAATATCGGTGATTGCCAATCTTTTAGCCCGTTTAAATAGTTCGTAAATCTTACTTACATCTTCAAAATCAATTAAGTTTTCAGCTATCTTCTTATCAATATCATCAAATCGTAATTTTTGTGCAATTTCACGTTGAGTTTTCATCATTTCAATTACTTCTGATAGATGGTCGGGATCAATTGTTTGGAAAATCTGTTTTAATTTATCTTCTATTTCCTTTCTATTCTCATCTAACTTATTCTTAAGAAATTCTAGTTTTTCTCGGAGATCATTTACAATTGAAGGTAAAATTAGATCACTTTGCACTCCTTTGTCAATATCAGCAACAAGATTTTGCAATCCATCAAGTGCGGGTATTAATTGGTTTTGATCAGCATATTGAGTCCAATACTTATTCTTATCATCCAGTATCGGTAGAGATATATTACAAACTTGAATCATCCGATTGATTTTATTGTTAACTTCCTTAAACCCTAGCTGGGAACTTTCGTTTTGAAGTTGAATTAACCGCGTTTTTGCATCAGAAATCTGTTCTGAATTCATAAGCGATTCTATAGATTCGATTTCTCCAAATATTTTCGCGTTTATGTTCTTTACTTCACTATAAATATCGTCATATGTATTTTCAATATCTGACTTTATATTTGGAGCAACCAGATCCTGTCGAGGGTGCACTTCAATTCTATTTTTTAAACTTTCAAGACCAACATAGGCATTTTCCAATTGTCCACCACTGTATAATTGCAAGTATTTCTCTTTTTCTTCTACAAATGGTATTGAAACACCGCATATATTTAGATTGTGCTTGATTTTCTTAGTTAAATCTTTGATTCCTAATGCTTCGGCATCATTTAATATATTCCCAAATAATTCCTTTACATTTCTAATTTGATCCGGTCTAAACATGGTTTCGTAATGCTCATTTAATTCATAAAGACTTGCATTTCTTTCATTTATATCTGCCTGGACTAGTTTAGAAAACTCAGAAATATCTAAAACTATAGCAGAATAAATATAATTCTCACCGGATTCTTTACTAATTTCTTCAATTGAGTCGTTTAATTTTGCAATTCCAAAATTCGCTTTTGAAATATCTCCTTGATTAAAGACAAGTTGCAAATCCTCCTTTTCCTTGTAAATTTCAAGATTTTTCTCATATTTGTTGCGTTGATCATTGATTTTTGGTAAAACATAATCCATTTTTAATGCGTTCGCTTCTTTTTCAAGACTCAAAAATTTTGACTCTAAATCAAGAATTTCTTCAGGTTTGGAAAGATCACTAATCGAACTAATTCTGGATAACAAATTCGCTTTTCGCTCTTCATACTCCTCTTTTAATACTTGAAATGCTTCACTTACCTCTAAAACAACAGCCGGATGAATTAATTCAGAATCCACGGGAAATTTATTAATATCGACGTTTAATTTATTCATGCCATTATAGACATCAATAAAATTTTCATCCGATTTATAGATCTTTTCAAATTTTTCTTTTTCAGTTCTAAAATGGGTAGTATTCTCGCAGAACTTTAACTTTTTTTCGATTTCAGGTTTAAATTCCCTCAAGAATTTGTTTTTATTTACTGTCTTTTCTAATATTTTCAAGGATAAAATTACTTGGGTGTAAAGTCCTTCTTGGATCAGAGCACTAACGCTTTTTAAATCGTTTTCAACATCTCCGCGCTTCTTCTGAATTTTTTCTTCGGATAGTCGAGATTTCTCTGCTTTTGCTTTCGCTTTCTCTTCGGCTTTTGATTCAATTTTTGCTTCTGTTTTAAGATCAGTTGGTTCTTGAACAATTCCAACTTCTTTTCTTTGTTTTTTCTTCTTTTTACTCCTTACAACAGGAATAGTGATTATTGCACTAATAACTAATAGAGCTCCAGATCCGTATAGAATCTTCTCCAATAAACTTAAATTCCCAAAGAAATCACCGATTGTAGTCTTCAAGGTTGTTATATTAAAAACATTCGAAATCTCACTGTATACACCATTTATATCGACGGATTTTATAGCAAAATAATACATTGTATTGGGATTTAGGCCTGTAACATTGCGATATTCAATATCACCATATCCAGCTAACGTTGACCAATTAGAAGTATCAAAGTTTGTTGCCAAATCGAAATTTCCATCGTTAATGGGGTCGGTTGAATATTTTACAATATAACTAGAAACGGAATTATTCAAACCATCATCAATATAGGGTGCTTCCCATGATAACTCTACAGAAGAAGACCCAATAGAATAATTTCCAAGATCAGAAATAACGAAGGGTTTAAAACTATATAAATGTCTTATTTGAACTACTGTAAGTCCGCTTGAACCATCTGCTACATATGCATATTCGCCACTTACATGCACACCCATCGCATAATTTGTATAAGTCATATTAAATAAGAAAGGTGATTCAGGATTACTGACATCAATCACTTTTAACCCTCCTGAGTCAGCACAAGCATAAAATGCATAATTACCACTAACAAAAATACCAATTCCACCTATGGGCAAAAATACAGGTTCACCAGGATTTAATGGATCACTAATATCAATTATGGCTAAACTCCCAGGATCATTACATGACATATATGCATAATTACCATCTACGAAAATAGTACGAGCATCTCGTGAAAGATTCCGATAGGCTAAGATATTAGGATTTGTAGGGGCTGTTATGTTTATAACACACAGTCCTTCCTCTCCAACAGCAACATATGCGAAATTTCCAGAAATAAACACATCTTTTACCCCTCCTAAAGGATTAATATAATTTAGATCAGTTGGATTTGTAGGATCGCTGATATTGATAATTGCAAGCCCAGAATCGGCATTAGCTACATAAACATAATTCCCGCTGACAAATACACTATATGCAACATATGAAGTATCTATATAAACAGGATTAATAGGATTTAAAGGATTTGAAACATCATACACACACAATCCATCATACCAATCAGCTATATAAGCATAATTACCAGAAACAAATACATCTTCTGCACTTCCTGTTGTTGGTCCATATATTGGATTGCCAAGGTTAGTCGGGTCTGTTATATCAATTACAGCAAGACCGCTTGAACGATCAGCAACAAATGCATAATTACCACTTATAAAGATATTTCGGCTGTAACCAGTTGTATCTTTATTATATCGTTCACCGGTAATACTTATTTCTGAGATTTTGATAATAGCAAGCCCTGCTTCCCCATCTGCAATATAGGCATAATTACCATCTACATAAATTCCTGTAGCATTTCCTAATGTATCCATATAGATAGGGTCTCCAGGAGCTGTTGGATCTTTAATATCAAAAATCGTTAGTCCACTTTCCTTATTTGCAACATATGCATAATCACCGCTCACAAAAACATCGGATGCTTGACCTGCAGAAGATTTATTAATTGGAATTCCAGGGTTAGTAGGGTCAGTTATATCGATTATAGTAAGTCTTCCATTCATCCCACCTGCAACAAATGCATAATTACCGCTGATAAAAACTGTTTCTGCAAAATCTAAATTGCTAACATAAGTTATAAATTGAGGATTCAAAGGATTAGTAATATTTAAAATAGCTAAACCGCTCCAAGCATCTGCAAGATATGCAAAGTTACCGTCTACATAAACACCAGATGCATATCCTGAAGTAACTTCTTTTATTGGATCTCCAATATCTGATATATTTGATATGTCCATTACAGTTAAACCGTTTCCAAAGTCATTAGCAATATATGCATAATCACCATCTATATGAATTTCTCTAGCTAAACCATTAGAACTTTTATATATCGGATCTCCGGGATTCGTAGGATCTGTGATATCGATTATAGCTAATCCAGAATTTGCATCTGCAATATATGCGTAATTACCACTAACATAAACATCTCGAGCATCTCCAGTAGTGTCTTTTGTAGCATTCAATATAGGATTTATCGGATCTGATATATCAATTATCATAAGTCCATTAGGACCATCTGCAACATAAGCATAATTACCACTCACATAAACATCATGAGCAAATCCAAATGTATCTTCATAAATCACAGGGCTTTGGTATGATTGTGAAGTGTTAGGTGCCTTATTGTTATCGAATTCTTGATTTTTATTCTTTGAATCAAGTGAAAATTTTTCAAATGATTCCAAATCGATTATATTGTAAAAACTAACCAATGAAATACTTAAAACGATTAACAATGCATTTAATTTTGCTTTATTCATAATAATCACATTCAATATATTTTCCAGAATATTATTACTATTTCTGATTTCAAATTCTTATCAGTTATACATTAGACGTTTAAGGTTTTAAAAATAAGTGTTTTTCCAAAACAAAAAATGAATCCTATAAATAAAATGGGGAAAGTAAAATTAGGAAAAAAAATTGAAAATTTTTGTTATTTAAAGATTTTACAACCACTCTGTTCGAGATCCTTTAACCATTCAGTTAAATTTTCTGAGAGGGGTGCGAGTTTGTTTGATTTAATCAGTAATTTTTTGAGAGATTTTAGTTTTATTATCGAATCAGGTAATGATTTTAAATTATTTTTCTTTAAATCTAATATTTCAAGAGATTTCAAATACCAAATGCTATCTGGCAGTGATTTGATACTATTATCGAATAGGTAAAGCTTTTTAAGCAAATTCAATTTTCCAATTGATTCGGAGATGTCAACTATATTATTTGACCATAGGGTGAGTTCTTCAAGAGATGTAAGGTCCGTTATGCTTTCAGGAACTGATTTGAATTTATTATGTCCCAGATTTAATATGGTAAGAGATTTTAATTTTTTAAAATCTTCAGGAAGTGTTGAAAGCTGATTGCTGTCCAAATAAAGCTCTTCAAGTGAAAATAGAGAACCAATACTCTCCGGAATAGATTTTAAATCCTTATTATATAAACCTAATCCTACAATTCGGATATTTTCAGTTTTAAATCCGAATTTATTCCATGAAATCTTAGAAACAAGTGGTATTTCTCCAAGTTCTTTCTCTAAATCTATTAGAAATTTATAATCATAGTGAAATAGCGAAACTCCATGGTAATCTACAATTTCCTTTTTTTCAATATCAAAGGGTTCAGGGTATGCATATAGATTTGTACTTTGTATGATTAACTCTAATTTAGATACCCTATCTTCAAGATTCTTAATCTTATTTTTAAGAATAGACACCTCGTTTTTTCTTACAGTTTTTTTAGGGCTAGTTTTTGTAGTTTTCTTTGGTATCTTTATAGATTTAGGTTTTATCATCTCTCCAGTGCATTTTTCAACATGTTTTTGATAGAATGAATGTGACTTGTATTGTTTTCCGCATTTGGGACAAATTAATGACATTTTTTTCATCCTCTAAATTTTAAATTTACTTCTTGTTATCGGTATATTTTGCATCCATCTTTTTCAAGACTATCTAACCAATTCTCAAGATAATTGGGAAAAATTGTAAACTTGTTTGATTTAATTAATAATTTTTCAAGTGATTTTAGGTTAACAATCGAATCTGGAAGAATAGATAGTTTGTTTTGTTTTAGATCTAAGATTTTAAGTAATTTTAAGTTTCCAATACTATCTGGAAGAGTTGTTAATTGATTATCAAATAGGAAAAGCTTTTGGAGTGATTTTAAATTTCCAATTGATTCTGAAAGATATTCAAATTTATTTGACCATAAAATGAGCTCTTCTAATGAACTTAGGTTTGAAATGCTTTTAGGAAGATTTTTTAATAGGTTGTGACCTAAATTAAGAGACTTAAGGTTATTTAGTTTCTCAATAGTTTCTGGTATAGATGTCAGCTTATTATTATCTAAAACTAGTTCTTTAAGCGAATTTAAATTGTAAATAATATCAGGAAAAGAAATTAATCCTTTATTATGTAAACCTAACCCAACAATTCTATCATTTTCAGTTTTAAATCCAAATGAATTCCATGAAATATCGGAAACTAGGGGAATTTCACCAAGTTTCTTCTCCAATATCATTAAAACATCATAATCCTGACGATTTAGTGGAGTTCCATGATAATTTAAATGTTTATTCTTAGCCAGAGTAGCCGAATCTTTCTTTAATTTTCCAATATCTTCTAAATATCGATTTAAAACAGGATGGAATATAGAATAGATATTATATTCCTTAGTGAAACCCTTTATTTCTTCACATATTATTCCACTACAGCGAATTCTTTTCCATTCCGATTTATTTGATTGAATTAGGTGATTAATTTGCTGGTTATTAATAAAATCTTGTTCAGTTTTAGTATTTTTTGCGTTTTCAAAGAATTGGATTATTTGAAAGAAAACATTCTCTGTACTTCCCACAATATCCATTCGATATAGGATTGTATTTAATCTTTCTTTGGGATTATAAAAAAGCGGCATGAATTCATCGACATTCTCAGGATTTGGATATTCTTGTCGCTCATAGATCAACCTAAGTAAATATGGTGTGTGACATAACTCAAATAATTTTGACGGAAATCGGTTTTTATCAAGATTGTATTTTATTACAGCATCATTTAATTGAAAATCATTAAAACCACTTAAATAATAGGAAACTGGGGTAATAGTTGTAAATCTTTCGACGATATCATTAAATTTCGGATTTGGAGATATGAATTTTTTTACATTCCTATGGAACCTAAGCATGAAATCATTAATGCACCAATCAGTTATACGATCTGTTATCATAATTAATACAGAATCCTTATAACCTTGAATTAGTTGATTTAAAAAATTGATAAAAGGTTGTCTGTTTTCAATTGGATACTCATCCAGTCCATCAAATATCAGAAGAACTTTTTTATTAACGTTTCTCTTAATTTCTACACATTTTTCTCCAATTTTATTTGCAAATCCTGTTCCTTTTACTCCAAAAACATCAGTTAAACAACTTTCATAACCCAAGTGCATAGGAATATAAAATGGTATTGCAGATTCCTCTGTACGAATCGTGTTACCTAGATGAACAGCATTCCAAGTTTTACCCATACCGATGTTTGCAAGAACGAGATAAACTGGATTTGTAACGCCTTTTTGCTGAATAAAATTCCTGAAAGATTTATCTAAATTCGGTGTTCGAATAAATAAGTCTGGATTATACGGATATCCATATTTTCCAGCTAGTTTTATTTTTTGGAATTGGATTCTTGATGTTTGAAGTAATTCGGGTAAGGGCAGGTTGGTTAAAGATTTATCAATAACATCTTGAAAAATCTTATCGATTTTATCCTCCATGCGATTAAGTGAACGGTTCGCAATGGAAATATTTTCGGTAGTTTGGGCAATTTCTGAATGGAGTTGATCCATTTCTTTATCAAATTTATCAAAAAGAGGGATTAAAAGTTGATTTTCGATATTATCCAGAATTTTAAGTTCTTCTTCTTGGCTTTGAGCCATGGTCGATAATTGAACGCGCTGTTCTTCCATCCAAAAATCCAAAATTTCTGGCATATTTTCTTGTTGCGTATCCAGCTGATTTAATACTGCTTTAACTTCAAGAATTAAGGGATATAATTCTTCGTTGACGCTCAATTTTGCTTTATTTTGTATATTTTCTGATTTAGAACCATCTTTCGAGTTATCATCAGTTAAATTTTCAACGATATCATCTAAATATACATCCGATAGTGATGAAAATGCAACTGACACTTTCTCTTCTGTGGCTTTGGAAACATTCAATCCGCGTTTATTAAAATTTTTCACAATTCCAGACACTAAAGGAATAGCAATGGCTCCAATCCCCGTACCAGTAGTTGCTAAACTTATCGCAACTGGTAAAGACATCCCCAGAGCCCATTTACCAGTCTTTTTTAAACCATTAAAAAATTTTTCTGCGGGAGTTATTTTAATTTTTATACAAGAATCATGTTTAATATTAAAATAAGGAGTCAGTTTCCAAGAAGATATTGAGTTTACTAGTTCCTCGTTATTAGAAAGGCTCATTTTTTCAAATATAGTTCCTAAACTAACGGATACTTGTTTCTTATAAAGTTTTAAAAAATTTCTTTTTTTAGACCGACTCATTTTTCCTCTATATTTATTTCTCCTTGTTAATATTATAAATATTCACACATTTTTGGTGATTAAAAATTACGCACTTATTTATTGATAAAAATAAAAAAAATAAAAAAAATCCTTGAAATCTCCAAATCCGATTAATCAAACCAAATATAATCAGAATAATTAGAAATCAAAGGATATTGCATGTATGTATCACTACTTGCCCCATCAAATACGACTTCACGAGCGTAATTGAAAGAATCTACTGCATTATAACCTGCCAAAACATGCTCAAAGAATGCATTTGAGAAAATACCTTCATTTGGAAGTGATCCCACGGCATATGCATTATGAGTTTGATCTGAAGTAGACATTGCTAAATATGGTGAAGCCTCAAAATCTTCAGGAAATCCTCCAGAATGACACGATTCAATTAAGAATGCTTTACGTGTTGTATCTAATCCATCCATCATAGTACGAAATTCACTGGAATAGACAATGCTTGTACTTGGAGCAAAAGCAGTATAGGAATCAGCCCCGTTATTATTTCCATGGCCAAATAGATAAAAGAATACAGTATCCTCAGGTCCAACATAAGTATCCACTACATTAAAGGCACTTACAAAATTAGAAGTATCTTCGAAATTATATATTTTTGTATAACCTTCACCTTGGAGAACATCCCAATATTCATCAATTACCCATTGAGCTCCAGCATCACTTGCCCAGAAGAATACTGCAATATTTTCGGCTTCGGGATTGTTCTGTTCAGGCTCTTCGATTGTCACTTTCAATTGATAGTCTCCAGTTCCAGAATAGGATCTCACCATTATATACCAAGTCCCTTCACCAGGAGTATTATAAGTAACTTCTTCACCCCCAGAAGTATATCCGCGCCAGTCGTATGTAGAAGTTGTCGGTTCTGCACCTAGTCGGCCATATACATCAAAATCCGCAGATCCGCATGTTAAAATCGTTTCCATGGAAATTGCATCTGCACCAACATTAATAAAATACATATAAGTGTCATATTGAGCTGCTAAGTTTCCAGATACTGTTACTCCACTAAATATTTCATTCGATGATTGGGTATTAAGGATATTTACAACCACAGAATCTGTAGCGAAATTTCCTGCGTTATCATAAGCTTTGACATTAATTGTGTATTGCCCATCAGTCAATGTAGTTGTATCAAAAGTCCAAGAATATGGACTGGAAGAATCAACAGGTAAGTTATTTCCCCCAATTTCACATTCCAGATAATCAACACCAGATTCAGTATCAGATGCGGAAGCTTCAATTGTAATTGAATCTTTAACCGTAGCACCATCACTAGGACTTGTAATAGAAACGGTCGGAGGTGTTATATCTTCTCCTGATCCCCCAGTATAATAGGTTACTGTTGCAGTATAAGTTGTACTTGAAGCCCACCAGCTGTACATCCGAATTGCAATATAATAAGTTCCTGCTGTTGTTATAGTATAAGAACATGTTTCAGGATTATTAGTTGTATAGCCCCGAGCTAGATAGTCGGTGTACGAAGCGGAATTACAAATATAACAATCAATATCATTACTATTCCCCCATGATACTGATACAGACATTAAGCCTGGTTCAACATTTTCAAACATAAAATAATCGACTTCGCGCCCTGATACAGAACCAGTTAAGGTATCTGTAGTTTGAGTAGCGAGACTGAATGCTTTAGGATGAGTAGAAAAATCACCCTCGATAGAATTTGCTGTTACGACGGATGAGACAGCAAATAAACCCCCCAATATAATTAATAAAATTGGAATCGCTTTTTTTTTCATAAATATCACTGTTATTTTTAAGAAGAAATGATTCTACATCACTTTCTTTAGATACTATTGCATGATTGAAAAATGATTTTTACAATTGACACAATAGTGACTTGGTATTTTATTTTCGAAATATATAAAGCTTTGTAAAAAAAATACCATTTTTTAAAAATATTGAAAAATGATAATTAAATAAATAACATTTTTCAGAGTAAAATAATATTTTTTTATTTAGATGTCCAGTGTTTCACTAATAAGTGACTATTGATCTCACGAACTGCTTCTATTTTATCAATTTGTTTAATAAATAGCTGATGAAGTTCTTCACTTGATTCTCCTTCGATTCGCATAACTAAATCGTAATCTCCAGTTATATACGACATCTCCTTAACTTGCGGAATTATCCTTAATTCTTCAACAACTTGTAAAGCTTTTCCCAATTCTACCTTCATAAACGATAATATTTGAACCATTTTAGTTAACACCTGCTATATAACTTTAAAATTTTTTCTCCCACTCAGATAACACATAATGGGAATGAATTTCCTTAATCCCAGGAATTTTTTCAATATATTCAATAACATCCATTAAATCATCAGATTTCTCAGCAATAATTTCAATAAGAAATTCATATTCCCCAGAAATTGAGAGAATTTTTGTTATATCATTAATTTTTTGGAGTTCTTCAATAAAAAATTCCGATTTTCCAAACTCAGTTTTAATAAAACTTGCAATTTTTATAGCCATTTACGTATTCTCCTATTTTATTATTAATTTTCATTGGTTTTTTTCAAGGATATTATTAGTAATTATTAAAAAATCATACCGAATTAATCCTGGTAATGTTAAGATGTCCCGTTGAATGAACTTATTCAAAGCTTGTGATGAATGAAGCTGAGTATCCAGAAATATATCATAATCTCCAATCATATGAGAAACTTCTTTAACTGCTTTTATGGCAAAAGCTTTTTGCATAGCAGCAAGCTGGAATTGAGGTTTAATTTTTAATAAAAATATTGCAAATATCTGAGTTTCTGTCTCACTTAAATAACGGGTGAATATAGCAATTCCAAAAAGAAAAATAATTATCAGCAACCAAGAAAGTGGAAATATTTCATCAAGAAGGGTAATTCCAATAATAATATTAATTAATGGTTCAATCAGCTGCATCACCCCAACCCATAAATTAAATGACGAGTGTTTTGGCCAATTAGCAGCCATTAAATAATATATAATATATGGAACAATCGTGCAACCAATAATTAAGATAATTCCATCAATTGTTAAAGCGATTTTCCACCAATCGTTTAATTGGGTAAAAAAAAGTCCGATTTCAGAATTAATCTGGTCATTAAAATTAAATTGGTTCATTAGAAAAAGAGAAGGGATATAAACTAAAGCTGAAAATAAACTTAACATAGCCAATTTAAAAAAAGTTCTAATAAGCTGATATTGTGGATTTTCTTTGGTAATCTTGAATTCTTTTATACTCATTTTATCGGTTGAACCT
>JAUWMK010000420.1 GCA_030613185.1 Promethearchaeum sp. | reverse complement strand
TCCATTTTTGATTAAGACATCAAAAATTTTATAGATCTCCCAACTTAAAAGTGAACCAAAGCCTTTAAACCCCGAAACTTTTTTCAATTTTAGAAGTTGTGCAATTCCACCAGTCAATTCCTCTACAACTTTATTTTTATGTTCGACTGCTTTGGAAAAATCTAATGAAATTCCTCCATTGATATTAATTCCAAATTTTTCGGATTTTTTTTTAATTTCAGCGATTAATCTTGCCGATGAATATAAGGCTTTTGTCGGAATGCAACCTCGATTACTACATGTTCCTCCAAAACGATCGTCTTTTTCGATTAAGGCAACTTTGGCACCATAGCTAGAAGCTCGAATTGCAGAATGATAACCTCCAGGACCTGATCCAATAATTACTAAATCGAATATTTCCTCAGAACTCATAAGTTAAGAAATGAGATATTTCAAAAAAACTTTTTTGAAAAAAGGCAATTGATTGAATGAAAATGATCATAAATTAAATAGGCGAACAAAAAGTGCGATTAAAATTATGGAAAAACCAAAAAATAATAGAAATAACATCAGTTGCAGAAATATCAAGTATTTATTCAATGATGGAACTCTCAGGTATTTCGGCAATATATTTTTGATAACAATCTTCACACAGACCATGTGTGAATTCGATATCTGCATTTTTCCGTAAATAATCCTCAATTTGATTCCAATACCCTTTACTATCACGAATTTTCTTGCAGGAAGCACAGATCGGCAACATTCCTTGCAAAGTGTGTATTTTTTCCTTTGATTGGAGAACATTAGAATTGATTTTTTGAATTATTAGCATTATCAAACCGATTCCAAATGCGAGATTAAAACCAAAGTCCATCAGATATCCGATAGGAGCAAACCACTCTATTGGTCGTAAAAAGGGATAATCTAAATAATGAAGTCCATTTATAAAGAAGAAAACACCTATATATATCATATTTTGCTTTTTATCCCCTTTCGAGTTATGAAATATTAGCCATGCGTTATAAATCATTAAACCTCCAATAAGAAACCCAAACGAAAAGAGATGAAGTTGAATATTATGAAAAACAAAAATCAGCAGAATATCCCAGATTATCATAACGGCAAGAATTCCTGACCAGATATGTTTGTTTAAGTGTAATTCTAAGAATTGGTGCATTCCTATAATCAAAAATATCATTAACGATGATTGAAAGAAAAAACCAATGAACAATACCCAGTTCTCATCAGAGAAAAATAACACTCCGTACTTAAGTAATAGACACGTATGTGCTAAAATCCAATAGGAGAGGCCATGAATTTTTACTGAGAATGACTTAATGTATGTCAATGCAATTATAATTATAAGATTGGATATTGCGGAAGCAAGAAAGATAGTTTCCAAACTGAGCGAAAATGATACCATCACACTATTAAATCCAAATCAAACTTATAAACCTTATTTCATCGAAAAATAACTATTGAAAGAATACTCCGAAAAAAGCCCTATGTCGATTTATTTCACTCAAAATTTTAAATCCATGATACAAACGAATCAAGGGGTTTTCTAAAACTTTTTCCAATTTCTTCTGGATAACCCAAAGCTATAGCCCCCATAAATTCAAGTTTTGGATCATTGATATCAAGAAGTTTATCAACTTCATCTTTTTGATTAAGTATCTCTCCTATCCAAACTCCCCCGAGCCCCATAGCGTGAATAGATAATAAAAAATTTTCAAAAAATGCTCCAATTGATTGGACTTGTTTAGTATAGCTATATTCAATAGTTTTATCTAAATATATTAGAAAAACACTTGGGCAATTATTGATTATTTTGCTGTAATTTGTGCATTTAGCCAATTTCTTTTTAAATTCAGGATTTGTTACAATAAATATTTTCCATGGTTGGTAATTAACTCCAGAAGGCGCCCATCTACCACATTCAAGTATTTCTAAAATTATCTCTCTTGGAATTTGTTGTTTTTTAAATTTCCTAATACTTCTGCGGGATTTTAGACATTCAATTGCGTCCATAATATGAGAAATTAATCATCAAACTTAAGTTCAGAGTCGTGATCTTCCATCCTTTTGTCGTCTTCATCGAGTAGTGTTGTGATGCCTTTTCCTGGTTTTAACTCAAACTGTTTTTTAAGGGGTTTTAGTTGATCAACATATCTGTCTCTGAACATGTAGAATAGAAAAGATTGAATCGAGGCTGCTAAAAAGAAAAACGACTTCCCTAAATGTAAGTTTATATCTACAGTTGTTTCGTATTTTTCGAAGAAAAATGTCATTATTCCAATAAAAACCCCGAGAACTCCCACGAACCATGCCAAAAGATGTCGGAAGAATTTAAATTTCGGACCAATTTTAATCATTGAAGGGTCGTATTCGCTTTTATAGAATTCTAAGGAGAAGAAACCTGAATAGAAGATTTTAATTCCAAATAATATACTTCCAAAAACTGGTAAAATAATGCTATATAATTGCATAAAACTCAAAGTTTCATTTAAAAAATTCCAGGATATCTTATATTCCCATTGGAAAAAGATGATTAGGAATTGAGAGAACGAAAAAATAGCGAATATGAAAATGTATCCATATATGAGATAATAGAAATATAATTTGAATTTGGTGAATTTCTTGAAATTTTTATAGGTTTCTTCCATCTCGGTTCTTTCGCCGATAAATTCTAATGTACCACCAATAAGGCCTATTCCTGATGTGACATACACAAATATTGAGAGCATAATTAATCCCATAGGATTAATAAAATGAGAAAAATATGTTCCCCATTCAGTAAAAACCAAATCAAGAGATATGTGATCAGTTAGGAAAAATAAGAGAATAGTAAACGCGAGAGAAATTGAACCATAAAATGCAAATGCTTGCCTATCCTTCATTCGATATAAAAGTTGGCCTATAAACGGACATCCAACAAATAATATAATTAGAGATATAGAAATTATCCAAAAGTTCGCCATTGTTTTTCATTAATATTTTATTTTTATTACTAAAGAAATTTTTTTTTCCTTAAAATATTTTATATGGCTAACATTACAAACATAAATATATAAAATTTAAAAGAGAAAATAATTTAGAATGGCAGAAATTGCAGATAATGTCGAAAGTTTATTTGAAAAATTAATGGGTAGTGATAATCCACTTGAGCAAATACAAGCAGCTTATGCCCTAGGCAATCATCCTTCAAGAAAAAAGGCTTTGAACTTCTTAATTAAAGGCTTAGTAATTCCTGATGTCGATGTAAAATTGACCCTTCTTGACATTTTATTGCATCCTGATTTTTTTGGAGAAAAAATACTGCAAAATAGGGATTATGTAGATGGAATTATTTATGGGAGGGGGGAAGAAGCATTTTTTCAATATCTTAAAAATAAGAATGAAAGACAGGTTCAGAATCTTATATGGAGAGATTTTGGG
>JAUWMK010000314.1 GCA_030613185.1 Promethearchaeum sp. | reverse complement strand
TTTTCATTGCAATTGAATATATTTTCTTTAAAATATCTTCTTTAAAATGTGTTTCTATATCTACAAATGAAGGTCGTGCTTCAATACATTTAATAATCAATTCAATTCTTTTCTTTTCTGGAATTTTTAGATGGTTTTCTTCGTGAATTTCCTTCAAAGTTAATATCACTGGAACTGGAACTGATTTGACAAGTTTAGATAGTTTGGATGAATTAATATCCATGATTTTTTCAAAAAAATCTAAACGGAATTCAATAAATTGTGCATTTCTTTTCACTGCAATTTTAGCATTCCATCTAGCTTTTAATATCGAAAAAACTGGAATTGCAACACAAATTGGAAGCGTTTTGTTTCCCCCCTAAATAAAAGTTACCCAAACTATTTTAATTCATCTAATTCATTTAACACTACTTGTTTCATTAATTTTTTATCTGGAGAAACTCCTGTCCACCATTTAAAAGCAATTATTCCTTGATTAACTAACATATCCACTCCAGGTAATACATTACATCCGATTGATGATGCCTTTTGTAGTAATTTTGTTTGAATGGGTGAATAAATTACATCAACAACAAATAACTCTGGATGCAACCACGATTGTTTAACCAGGCTTTCATTTCCATCAGGGTACATACCTACAGGTGTTGTATTTACAAGCATATCAGAATTTTCAATTTCTTTCTTAATATCTTCAGATTTGGATATATTTATACCTTTAATCGGAATTTCATATTTTGATTGTAGTTTTAATATAAGATCATTCATTCTATCGTTGGTTCTGTTAATTATTGTAATTCCAGCGACTTCTTTGGCCAAATAAAATGCGCAAGCTCGAGCTGCTCCGCCTGCTCCAAAAAGTATAATTTTTTTATCCTTTAAATCATAATCATGTTCTCTTATTGATTTTAAAAAGCCTTCACCATCTGTGTTTCGACCTATGAGTATCCCATTTTCATTTTTAATTGTATTTATTGCCCCAATATTTTTAGCCATGGGCTCAATCTTATCTAGATATTTCATTGCAGTAATCTTATGAGGAATTGTTATACTAGATCCTTTGATATTGAATGCTCTAAGACCATTAATTGCACTAGATAAATCATTTTGAAAAACTTTGAATGCCACATATACATAGTTAAGTCCAAGTTTTTGGATAGCAGCGTTATGCATAGTTACACTCATTGAATGTTCTATAGGATTACCTATAATGCAAAGGATTTTGGTTTTGGAAGTTATCATAATTTATTACCAATATTTTTTTTTTATACCAATAAGTTTAAAACTTTTTCTGATTATATTAAATCGTTCTTCTTTTTATAGAAGTCTCTTTAGAATTTACGCAAATTACTTTTTTGCACTACATAAATTTATTCTAATTATCATAATTACTATAAAATTTTGAGTTTATAAAAATGGATTCACTCGAAAAGATACGTAAAATAATCAAGGAAAGTATTCCTAAATCCGCCGAGATCACCGACATCCTTTACGAAGGCCCAGAAATCTCAGTATATTCGAAAAATGAGAATTTTATTGGAAACGATCATGTTGAAATAAAAAACTTAGTTAAAAAAATAAGAAAACGCATAGTTGTGAGATCAGATCCTTCAATTCGTAAAGATAATGATGAAACTGTCGCACTTTTAAAGAAAATAATCCCAGAAGAAGCCGATATTACTAAGATCATGTTTAATGAGAACTTGGGAGAAGTAATTATCGAAAGTAAAAAGCCGGGGGTAGCTATCGGAAAATCTGGTGAAAAATTAAAACAAATTAAAAAGCAAACATTTTGGATACCTAAAGTAATCCGAACTCCCCCAATTGAATCCCGAACTGTTGCATTGGTTAGATCAATGTTACAAAAAGAACGTCAAAAACAAAAGGAAGTCTTCCAGAAAATTGGCAAAAGAATCCATCGCCAATCCTTAAAAAGTAAACTTAATATTAAGGTAACTGGTTTGGGTAGTTTTCGTGAAGTTGGAAGGTCTGCCATACTTATTCATACAGGTGAAAGCACTGTTCTTCTAGATTGTGGATTAAATGTTGGAAATCCAAAAGATTTATTCCCTCTGTTAGATAATGGTAATTTTAATATTGAAGATTTAGATGCAGTTATTCTTTCTCATGCACATTTAGATCATTCAGGATTAGTTCCGTTTCTATTCAAATATGGTTATGAAGGACCTTTGTACTGCACAGAACCCACAATGCATCTATCTACGATGCTCCAACTAGATTTTTGTAATATTTGCGAAAGAGAAGGAAAACCCGCGCCATATTCAAAAAAAGATATCAAAAATGCAGTTTTACATACTTTTTGCTTAGAATGGGGAAAAGTAACCGATATTACTCCTGATATTAAGTTAACATTACATAATGCAGGACATATTTTGGGATCATCATTAATTCATTTGCATTTTGGAAATGGTGATCATAACCTTGTTTTTACTGGGGATTATAAATTCCAAAGAACAAGATTATTTGAAGCAGCATCTTGCAAATTCCCGCGCTTGGAAACATTAATAACAGAATCAACATATGGTGGAATTCAAGACGTTGTGCCAAGTAGATATGAATCTGAAAAGCAATTAATTCAAATTTTAAATTCAACAATAAGAAAAGGCGGAAAGGTTTTAATCCCTGTTTTAGCTGTTGGTCGTGCACAAGAAGTTATGGTAGTACTGGAAGATTTCATTTCAAGAAAGATGATTGACCCTGTTCCAATTTATGTCGACGGAATGATTTCCGAGGCGACAGCGATTCACACAACCCATCCAGACTTCTTAAATTCAGAACTTCGGGAGAAAATATTTCACCAAGGGAAAAATCCTTTCACAAGCGATATTTTCACTCAAGTAGATGGATATCAAGCACGTGATGATATTATAGCAGGAGGTCCTTGTGTTATTATGGCTACATCTGGAATGTTACAAGGAGGACCAAGCGTTCAATACCTTAAGGGAATAGCAGATGATCCAAATAGTTCAATATTGTTCTGTTCTTACCAAGTTGAAGGAACATTAGGGCGAAGAATTCAAAAAGGATTTAGGGAATTTCATCATTATGGCTCAACTGGCAAACATACAGTAGTGAAAACTAAACTGGCGGTGTTTACGGTAGAAGGTTTTAGTGGGCACTCAAGTCGAAGTCAAATTATTTCGTTTATTAGAAAAGTTAAACCTCGACCTGAGCGAGTTTTAACGCTTCATGGAGAGGCAAGTAAATGTATGGGCTTGGCATCAATCATTCATAAAAGAATGAAGAGTGAAACGCGTAGCCTTCAAAACGGGGAGACAATAGTCTTAAAATAACGGGGAAACTATTGTTTTAAAACAAAATTTACAATAAAAACATATCGTACAAAAACCTTTTTTTGAAATTACCTCTTTTTCTGAAATGAAATTTCAATGGTTGACCAAAATTTAGAAAGTAAATCGAAACGAATCCCAGTTCTTGCAATTTCAAGAAAAGTGATTCAAGTTATTTCATTTTTCCTTATCAATTATACTGCTTTAGAACTTATTTTTAATACAGATTTCTCATTGCTCCAAGATATATTTAAAGTTTTACCATTCCTCCACTCAGCTAAGGGTTCATGGACTGTTGGTGCAGGATTATTAGAATATAGTTTTTACACAATAGCACAAGGTGAGATTCCATTTTTCTTTGTTGGTGTTATTGCTCTATTAGGTTTATTTGGTGGTAGAATTTTCTGTGGATGGGTTTGTCCAACAGGTTTTATCCAAGATTTGTTGTATGGATTGGGAGGAGATACTAAACGATTTTCATTAGAAGTAGATAGATCTTTGAAAAAAGTCAAGAATTTTGGTTTAATTGTATTGATAGTTCTAATCCTTCCACTTGGTATTTACAGGAGTATATCAGATATAGTTAAATATGATGATTATTCAGATTTCTTAGGAAATTTAACTGATAACATTCTTGCTCCGATTTCACTATCAGAATTTTTATTTGTGACATTTCCTGGGGTAGTACAATCAATAATTGATGATGTAAATGTACAAGTTCTATTTTCTGAAGGAAAAGCATGGAGCACAGTTTTATTTTTCACATATATTATAATCTTAGTGATAACTGTTTTTTGGCCCCGTGCTTATTGCAAATATTTATGTCCATACGGTGCAGCAATTTCATTTTCAGCACGATATTCATTAATAAAACTACAAAGAATGCCAACGCGTTGCCCTGGTAGAAAAGAATGTGGTATTTGTGAAAGAGTATGCCCTGTGCAAGTAAGAATTTTGGATGAAGATTTTTCTGGATTTACAGGCCACGGAGAATGCAATTTGTGTTTGGAATGTATGGAAAAATGCCCACATGACGCAATTAAATTCAAATTTGGGGTATGATTTTTTCTTCTTTTTCATCAGGCTTTACTTCAAATCCACAATGGAAATAAATTGCTATTTGGAAATACAATAAAAACCCCTCTATTTTTTCTCAGTAATTTCAGTTGATCAAGGGAATTTTGGAAATATAAAATACCACAATTAAGTGGCGATTCGGAGCATAATCCAGAATATCTATTTTTTATACAAACATATGGCAAGAGGGACAGATGCAGCTCTTAGTTCTGCAATTTTTCCATGGTAATTCAGATCGATTTTATTCCTACCATGATTTCCGATGACAAGCATTAAAGATTTGCTTCTGAGCTGTTTAAATTGGCTTAAAATCCATTTATCTGTTCTTTTAATCAGCTTTTGGGTTAATTCTTCTGGAGTGTTTATGCCTGTTCTTTTTCTCTTATTGTAGAGTTCTTCAAAATCAAGCCAATGTAGAATGCTTAGGTGATGGCGGTTAATCACTTTTGCAGCTTCGATCCATGTTGCCATGTCAGTTGATTTGGCAATAGATGGAGTTCCCCCATCATACCTCTTTATGTCTTTTTGACGACCTACAAAGACGGATGATTTTCCTTGTTCTTGAATGTACCGTAATAAATGGAAGCCATTAGGTTCGTAATCAAAACCTCCGAAAAACATTTGATGAAACATTCCAAGTGTATAAGGATTTTTTGTAGATAATAAGACAAGGGCGTCGGCTGTGGAAATAAGAAATTGAGGTTTATAGTAAGTAATCTCGAATAAACCAAAAGAATCTAATACATTGATAATAATGCGATCAACCCCACGGGGAGCGAATAAATCGACCACAGATTGAATAGGTTGTGGTATATTTGCAGGAGGATCGATGTTTAATAATTTAAGGAGGGTGGCTGGGATACTGGTTAGTGATCCATCGAGAGTGGGCATTGCTTCTTGAGATTCGGTCATATTAAAACACTTTTTAGCGAAATTTTTTTCTAGATTCTATGTATATAACTTATGTAAATTTACTTATGTAAATTTGCTTATCTATATTACTTAGGAAAATAATGGATCATTAAGATATATGGAGAGAAAAATTTAAATGTACAACCCCATTCAAATCATATTTAAATGCTATCAATGTGAAAAAAATATTAATTTACAAGATAGAGCTCTTTCAGTTCATATTCTCCCTTATCCAAACCAAATTTCTATTTTCAATCTTCCAATTTGTTTCCCTATTAAAGTGAAAGGATTTTTGAAGAATATTAGTCCATCCCATAGTTTAATACAACA
>JAUWMK010000141.1 GCA_030613185.1 Promethearchaeum sp. | reverse complement strand
CGACGGTTTGGATCTGTTCAAGGAATGGTGTGTGTGAAGTAGAAAAAATCATGACATATTTGAAAAGAAGTTTGATTTATGTCGGTTATTCAGAATGTTCTAAAGGAAAATAATTTATAATTCATCGGAAACTGAATATATTTATTCAATTATATCAATTATTTGAGATACGATTCTTTCAGTAGATTTTCCATCAAATTTAAAGTTAAAATGGGATTTAAAAGCAGTTCGACCTTTTTCCATTATTCCCATCAATAATTTATCACTGAATATTTTTTCTACATAATTTTTTAATTCCTTCGGATTTATTGCTCTTAGACTTGCTCCAAAAGATTCTAAGTTATAAATATCACCGTTATTATCATAATCTATTTCAATAATTGGTTTATTAAAAAAAACCGCTTCAAGGAGCACATTTGAAAACCTACCTACAACTAAATCACAAATACTTAAAAGATCATAAAGTGAATAATTTTTATCACCATGTTTAATTATTGAAACATTTTCACCATTATCATATCGCTCAATAATTTTTTTATGAAAATTACCATCAATTTCCCGAGGATGGAGTTTAATTATTAAATGCCAATTAAATTCTTCTAAAGATTTTATAGTAGAAGAAATAATCATCTCTTTCAAAGACAATTCAATTGGATTAGTAACCAATAGAACAATTTTTTTTTCTTTTTCAATTTTTAAAAATTCTTTTATTGCTTTAGATAATTGACCAGGTTGATTAGAATTTTCTGAAATATAATGCCAAATTTCATCATAAAACGGGTTTCCAAGAAGAAATATCTTTGTCTTGCTTATATTAGTTCCTTTACGAGAATTATAATATTCTTCTTCCATTTTTCCAGATAAAAATGCATAATCTAAATCTAAAGGGCCGTAATCAAAACCTCCTGCATATCCATGTGGTATTAAAATTGTTTCTACTCCATTTTTTTTACAATGTTGATTAAATTGATAACCTGTTCGATAAATTTCATTTAGTAAAATGCCTAATTCCGGCTTAATCAACTTGATTATATAATCTAGAAAGAAATGTAAATTAATTTGGAAAAACCAATCGAGTGCATTATTTCCGATCAAATTTTTTATTACAAATGAATTTGAATCTAAATCTGAGATTTGCATTATATTTTTAATAGGATCTATATTTGAGATTAATTTTTTAAAAAATCGTTTGAATTCATTAATATTATCATTATTATAATATTTGTTTTTTTGTAAAAGAACTGAAGCGTTTATTGGATGAATATTATTATCGATTAATTCGTGAGCAATTTTATTATTTATTGATTTTGAAAGATGTAATGTATAAATTGAATATTTATTCTCTTTAGCAAGTTGAAAAAGAACATTCTTAATTTTTCGATAATGATTCAATGAAAGTAAGAAAACTAAAATTTTCTTTTTCATTTTATTTGATTTCAAGCTAGATTTTAAACCATTAATATCCAATACACACGGATAATTTCTGTTTTTCTCAAAAAGAGTTTTTATTTTTAAAAGTATAAGAATATATTTATTTAATCTGTTTGAGGAAAAAATCATTTTTAACGGTTCTTTTTTATAGGTGTATACTATAGATTCAGGTTTAGCATCCTTAATATTCCGTAAAATAATGTTTTTATTGATATTATGAAAATCAATAAGAAGAATTTTATTACAAGAAAAGTTAGAAAAAATTGTTTTTATTCCATATGAAATCATTGCCATATTTCTTAAATCAAAAAGCAGATTGGACCTATACATTAAAAAGAAATTAATCCCATCAAAATTTGATTTTTTAATTATCGATTCACATTGAATTATTTTGATGTAACTCTCCTTTACAATATTATCAATATTATTTTTATTTTTGATTGAAATAAAATCATATATTAATTTACTCTTTCTAATTAGTAATTCATTTTTACTAGGTTTATGAGGAAAATGGATCAATTTCTTAAGAATTTTAACATATATATTTAAGTAGAATAATGGTTTCAATGGATATATATTTTCAATTTTTAGATAATTACTTGCTCTAATAGAAGTAGAATATACTTTTGTTGAATCACTAGGATAAATAATCAGATCATATTTCATTTTCATTGTTAATGAATATGAAATTTATTAAATAGTTTTTACAGTATCTCTCCTATTATTCAAATTTTTCATTTTTTGACTTTGTTTAAGAGATATTTTTTGTATATCTCAATTAATCTTTCACCATAATAATCTAAAGAGAAATTTTGAAATAACTTATCATAGGCATCACTACTCACTCTTTCTTCATTGTTTAAGACTTCAAGTGCTTGTTTCATAAAATCAATTTCATTTAAAGCAATTTTTCCTAGATGATATTTGGCAACCACGGGAGCGATTCCTGTATCAAAACCGATAAATTTTACACCACAAGCAGGGCCTTCTAAATATGGATATCCAAAACCCTCTAAAACGCTTGGGATTAATAATACATCAACAATATTATAAAAAGGAGTAATATCTTTTACAAAATTCAAGAAATTTACTTTATCTTTAATCCCTAATTTATCAGCAAAAGATTCTAATTCAAATTTTATCTTTCCTTTACCGATTATTAAAAGACGCGCTTTTATATTATGATTTAGAAGATATTTTAAGGTTTTAATGGATAATTTAAGATTTTTTCGGTTTAACAAAGGTCCGATGCTTAATAATAATTTTTCTTCAGGATTTAACGCGAATTTTTTCTTAAACTTATTATTTTGATTTTTTTTAAAGAATTTCTTAAAATCAATTGAATTATATAACAACGAAATGTTATCTCTTTCTATTTTTTCTTTAACAATTAATTCTTCAATAGCACGTTCAGAAATTGTAATAATATGACGTGCTTTATGTAATGAAAATTTTGATAAGATGTAACTTAAACTACTCATAAGATCTTTAAAATTAAATGGCTCATAATGATGAAATGTTTCAAAATCCACTTTCTTAAAAAAAAAACCTGCACCTGAATTGGAATGAATTATATCGGGTAGATTTGAATTTGATTCCAATAGCTTCTTCAAATTTCTGGTAAAACTGAAAAATTTTATTAAGGGGATATTTCTAAATGGCACAAAGATATAATTAATATTCATTATTTTTTCGAACTTTCTTATAGGATATGGGCAATAAAAATCTACTGAAATCGAATCAATTTTTGATAAACTTTTCAAGAGATTTGTTGAATATCTACTTGAACCATACGGATTTATTCCAGGATAAAAAAATGAAAGAAAAGCAACTTTTATTTTAGCCATCTTATTAGAAAGAAGTAAATAACCCTTTTAATATCTTAGAATGAAATTTTAATTATCAATTGGAAAAAACATTTACAAACATGAGTTGTACAATTTAATATATTTTTCTGTTATATCTGTCCAATTAAAATGATCTTTAACTATTTGAGTTAATTTCTGACTAAATTTTTGTCTTTTCGAAGAGGATCTTAATTGATTAATTGCATCAACAATTTGATTAGGATCGTTATAATCTACTAAAAATCCCGTCTTATTGTTGATGACAATATCATTTGCAATTCCAACCGGTGTGGAAATAATTGGAAGACCAGTCGCCGCAGCTTCTAAAATGGGCTGACCAAAGTTTTCTACAAAAGACGTATAAATAAAGATATCAGAATTTTTGTATTCATTTAATAATTCTTCTCCATATTTAGCACCCACAAATTCAATTTTTGAATTTAAATTTAAATCAGTAACAAGTCTTTTCAACTTATCATAATAACCAACATTGCCTGCACCAGTATGCGCAACTTCCTTTCCAACAATTCTTAATTTGACATTATTAACAAATTTCATTGCCTTAATTATAGGATCTAAATTTCTAACTGGAGAAATTCTACCTACATAAAGCAATTTCAATATTTCATTATTTTTTTCATTAATTATTAATTTCTGATATAACAGAGAATTGATTCCAACCGGAATAACTTCAAGTTTTTCTTTAGGAATTCCAAAGATTATTGCTGATTCATATTCAATTTTTGAATTAACGATAATCTTACTGATATATTTTAACTCCCTTCTCCCAAAAATAGAATCATATATTTTATAAGGCCATCTCTTGACTCCATCAACCATTTTTTGATAGTTTAATAATGATCCATGGACACTTAACACAACAGGTTTTTTCCTTTTTTTTGCAACTCCTACAGCTGCATTAGTCAAATAATTCCTATAATTATGTGAATGAATTAAGGAATAATTTTCCTTCTGCAATACTTTCTTAATACGAGGAGTATAAATATATTTCATAAAATTAAACGAATAATCATAACGATGGATATCAATTCCATCAATTATTTCATAATCTTGTGCTTTTTTTGCATAAAATTTTGATGCGTAAATAGGAGATTTAATACCTACTTGCTGTAAATGTTTTGATATGAAATAGGCTTGATTTGCAACTCCAGAAATATAAGGATAAAAAATATCAATGACTCTTGCAACAATTAAAGAATTGATTTTTTCTTCCATATTTTACACTCTTAATGATTGATTTTGAATTTTTTTAAAATTATTTTGGTAAAATAATCCAATAAAGGGTTTTTCCATGATTCGATATTGCCACACGATTGATATAATTCTGATTATTATAGAGAAATAATTCTTCATCAGTGATTTGACCGTAATGTTTTCCATCCAAAGTTAAGATCCCCCTTGTTGTATATGTTTCTTCAATCAAGATAAAATAATTGTTGATCCCATAATAATCTTGTAAAGGCTCAAATTGATTGATTCCTTCAGAAAATTGATTTTCTAAATGAATTAAATCACCGTATTGGGTTTTATAAGATATTTGAGAATCATTTGTATAATATGCATATGGATGCTTCCATCTAAATCCTCCAATAATCATAATAGATGTGTCATTGGGTGCTTCAGAAGAAAATCTTGTTGAATTTTGAGTATAGGAAGAAGTTTGATACACAAATCTATTTTCTGAAGGAGTTATATGTTCAGAAAGAGTTGTTTGATAAGAGACTGCAGAAAAAAGATTTATTAAAAAAAAACTTAACATAATTTTTCGATGTTTTGGATTCTTTAACCATTTATTGAAATTATAATATACGTAATAAGCAAAACCAATGAAGAAAAATGAAATATATAACTCTATCATGCGTACTATTAATGTATATATTGTTCCTAAAAGGATTAAAGCCAATACTATTGCAAATATGGACATCATGTAAAGGAAATTAATTTTCCCGCGGATATTATAATCGCGGTAAATTCCATAGGCAATTATGCTTCCTGAAATGATTATAATAAAGATTTCAACATCTAACATAGAAATAATTAAACTAGCAGGAAAATATTGCTTAGTGTTAATATTAACTAAATAAAATATAAAGGGAGTAATTAGAAGTATGATCGGAATTATATATTTCCTGTGATATTTTCTTTCAACCTTAATCGAAGTATTTTTAGGATTAAACAAGTATTGCTGCTCCTCTAAGGTCGAATAAGAATAATTTTTTATAAATTTCTCAAATCTCCATAAAATTAATCCAAAAATAGGGATGAAAATAAGACCAAAAATTAAAATTCTTGATGTATCGAAAAGACCTGAAACGAAAAACAAACCTACGAAATAAGGATTAATTAAAATATTAAGAAGAAAAAGAATTGTATAAAATATCAATTCCCTCAAAAATCTTTTATCACGAATTGTTATAAAAACCAATGCAAAAATTATTGGAGCTAAATAAATTGGGGCATTCATTACATGTGTGAACATTGTAGATAATAAAAGAATTGATTGAATGGCAAAATATTTACTATTTTTCTTTGGTCCTGCTATTGACCTATTGATTTTTTCTATTCCTTTTTTATTCTGATATTCTTCCATATGTTTATAGAAAATAATGTAAAATTGTAATCCAAAGAAAGTAGTGTTTGCCGTTGGCCAATATTGAGTAAAATTTAAAATAGTTCCAAAAATTGTTAAAGAAAATGCAATTGTAATAAGAATTGCTAAATTTTGATTTTTGATTTGATCACTTAAAAATTTATAAAATAAAATACATCCTAAAGGTAATTGAATTACACCAATAAACCTTGCTACAATCATGATATCTAAATCTGAAAGAAGTGCTATTGAACTACCTATAAATTGATAAGAAAGCCTTCCCCAATATAAATCTGTATTTTGTGGATATTTATTTTCTAAAATATAATTACTGATTGCCATATGATACCAATCATCTTCATAAGGGACATAAGGTACACGTATTGCACAAAATATGGCTAATGTAATAAGAAAAAGGATCAATAAGATAAAATTAGAATTTATCTGATGATCACTTGATGATTTATGCCCCACTTCGGGATGAATATTCTCTAAATTCTCAATTTTGGAATTTTTCTTAAACTTAAAAATATATAATAATATCAAATTAGATATTATAAATATATATAAAACAACCAATAATAGGGCTTTTGTTAAGGGGATCTTTAATGGAATTGCAATAAAACCAAAAAATGTCCAAAAACAATAACTTAAAACAATAGATAACAAAGTATTTGCAAGATTTAATTTACCATAAAAATTGATTATAATCGCTAATCCCGGTAAAAATAGCAAGATATAAATCGTAATAATGGTTTTGATAAACCTCAGAAAAGGAAAATCTAATAAGAGAACAAAGGATAAAAGAATTCCTAATAAAATGAGTTTTATTTCCAATTTTTTTAAGAGATCTGTTCCTTCAAATGTCATTTTCCTGAAAATTCTCCGTGCAAGTCTAATTTATGAAAGTTCAGACCTTTTTAATTTTTATCCAAAAAACTATTCGTTTTTTCTAAAATAATATAATTATCTTGTTTTAAACAGTGTGAAAGTATCATCTAATAAAAAAAAATTTATCACAGTCTAACTAAAAGAATCTGAATGATTTTACTTCTTTTTTTGGAAATCATATCTAAAATTATAAGTAAAATCTTGATACTGTCTCGAATAATATTCATATGGGATTCTCTTGTACTTAAACCAGTATCAACCGGAACCTCTCTTATTCGAACTCTTTTTCTTATATAAAATATTGTCATTTCTGTTTCTAGTTCAAATCTTGAATATATTGGATTAAATAGTTGAGCAAAACCAGGTGCAAATGCTCTGAATCCACATTGTGAATCTGTAATTAATTTTTGATGAAAAATATAGATTAATATTGAAATTAATTTATTCCCTATTTTACGTAAATGACTAAATGGTTTATAATTTTTTAAATAGGATCCTCGAGGATAGAGTTTAGAACTATATTTTAAAAATCTTGATCCAATTACAAAATCAGCCTCTCCGTTAATAATTGGATTTATAAGTTTTGGTATTTCTTCTGGAGGATGTTCCCCATCGCCATCGATCATAACAATAATTTCATTAGGTTTGGTTAGATTAAAGCCCTTTTTAATGGTTTTTCCTTTACCTTGATTTACTCTATTTTTTATAATATTAATATCTAACCCGGAATGTGATAATATGGAATTAGTATCATCATTACTACCATCATCTATAACCGTAATTCTAAATTCATAATTATTTTTCATGGTATTATTGATTCTTTTAATAATATCAAGAATTGATTTAGATTCATTAAAAACTGGGATTATGATATGAATTTTAGGGATATCTGTTGATTCTTGAAGCAATGAAGACAAATTGTTCTGATGTAATTCTTCAGAAATTTTAATTTGATTGATTGACATTTATACCCCTTATAACATTTTAATAATCTTTGATATAATATTTTTTTGCTTAATTTTTAATATACAAAATTGTATGATTTGAATTGGTTCTAAGTGTTCATGTAGATTAAATCCATATTTTAATAATTTCTTTTTTCCATCCATAGAAATAAATCTTTTATCATCTGATCATAATCTTTTACTCGAAAATTGAAATCGCTTCGATTATTTATTAAACTCTTATCTATTTCATATTCAAATTCAGGAATTATTTCAATTGATTTTTTCCATATTTCTTTAATTATCATTAATAAATCGAATTTCGAGATTTTTTTAGATGGAACCAAATGATATAAACCACATAAATCTTGCTCAATAGCACTATCCATAGCTCTTGCCAATTCGAGAGTGGTTATCCCAGTCCAAAATACATTTTTATATCCATTTATTTTTCCTTTCTGTGATATGAACCAATTAAAAAGCCCAATTCCTTCTTTTCTTAATTCTGGCCCAATTATTGAAGTACGAAATGTTAAATCTTTTTCATTGATAATTTCACCTAAAGATTTGGTCTTTGAATAATAATCAGTTCCATTATGCACATCTTCCTCATTATAATTGCCTTTTTTCCCTGAGAAAACACAATCTGTACTTAAGTGAATTAATTTAAAATTATATTTTTTCCCTAAACGTGCTAAAAAGTGTGGAAAATAAGAATTTAGAAAAATTGTTCGATCAATATTTTTTTCTGATTCCTTAATTAATAAACCAATACAATTAATTACTACGCTAGGATTAATTTTTTGAATTAAATCCTCAACCAGATTTCTTCTTTCTACATTCAAAATAATTGTTTTTTCATGTAACTTCTTTAAATCAACATCATGAATTTCATATCTATTTAACGAAGAAAGATATTTGGTAACAACATGACCTGCCATTCCATTAGATCCAAAAATAAGAATTTTCTTAATTGAGAAATCCTCCTTTTTTTAAAAGTTCTCTCAATTCTCTTTTATTCATTAGAAAATTTTTTGATGAATATTCTTCAAATTCAACTTTTTTTAAATTAAATTGTTGATAATAAGCAAAAATTCCATTTACTTCAAAAGGTGGTAAAATCAAATAATAATTATCTTCGAATTCATATGTTGTTAATGATTCATGTGGTGAAATTAAGATTTCATCTATTTTTTCACCCAAACGTCTTCCAATTTCTTTGATTTGAGTATTAGAATCACCATAATGTTCAATTAACACATCAGCTAGATCTATAATTCTGCAAGCAGGCATTTGCATAACAAATGTTTCACCGCCCTCACTTTTTTCAGATGCTTTAAATAATAATCCAATGGCATCATGTAAAGTGATGAAGTAACGAGTCATATTTTTATCTGTAAGAGTTATTTCATTACTTTGTTTTATCTGTTCAATCCAAAATGGAATAACGCTCCCATTTGTTCCCAGAACATTACCTCCTCTAATACAGATGAATTTTGTTTTATATTCCAACTTATTTGCGTGAATAATTAACTTTTCTCCAATTGCTTTTGACATTCCATAAACATTTATGGGGCTTACTGCTTTATCGGTAGAAACATCAATAACTTTAAGGACATCATTAGCAAGAGACGCTTTTATTAAATTTTCTGTTCCAATTGTATTGGTTTTTATAGCTTCCATTGGCTGTTCTTCACAAATTGGAACATGTTTTAATGCAGCTAAATGAAAAATATAATCTACATTTTTACAAGCAGCATTTATAGCATCAAAATCTCTAACATCTCCAATAATGAATCGTAATCTCTCATCGTTAAACTTTCGTTTCATTGTTACTTGAGCAAATTCACCTCTAGAGAATATTCGAATTTCTTTGGTTTTTTTATCTAACAATTGGGTTGTTAATTCATAGCCCCATGAACCTGTTCCACCAGTTATTAAAATTCTTTTTCCTTCAAACATTTAATTTCGACCATTTAAAATTTTTATAATCTTATCAGATACATTTAAATCATTATAACCGATGGGTAATTCCCATCCAGCTTGGTTTGATAACATTATTTTCACACATTCTTTAATTCTTTTTGCATCTAAACCAGAAATAATATTACTCCCGCATTCTAAAGTTTCTGGTCGTTCCGTGGTGTCTCTAATGGTTACTGTAGGTACTTGAAAAATACAGCATTCTTCTTGAACAGTTCCGCTATCCGTAAGAACCAATTTTGCATTTTTTTCTAAAAATACAAAATCAAAAAACCCAAATGGATTAGAAAATATAACATTGGTGTTTTTCGGAGTAATTCCAAATAGATCTAATTTATTTTTAGTTCGAGGATGGATACTACATATAATAGGTAGATGATATTCTTCAGCAATTAAATCTAATCCATCAATTATTTGTTTTAATCTTTCTTTAACATCAACATTTTCTGATCTGTGTGCTGTAACTAAAAAATATTCTTTTGGTTTTAATTGGAATTTTTCAAGAATTTTACTCTCATTTATTTTTTCATTGAAAGAAGATAATACTTCATTTATTGGATTTCCTGAAGTAAAAATTCTTTCTTTCGAAATACCTTCCTTAAGTAAATTTTCTCGACTATTTGGGGTATATGGAATTGCAAAATGTGAAATAGAATCAATAATTAATCGATTTTTTTCTTCAGGAACTTTTAAATCATAACATCTATTCCCAGCTTCCATATGATATACTGGTATACCCATTCTTTCAGCAATTATAGCACTTAATCCACTATTGGTATCCCCCAGAATAAGAACCTTATCCGGTTTAATTTTCAACAATAATTTCTCAATTTCTTTAAATATTAATGATATTTGAGTTCCAAATGATTTTGATGATGCTTCAAGGTAATAATCGGGTTCTCGTAAATTAAGGTCTACAAAGAATATATCTTTCAAATTAGAATCATAATTTTGACCTGTATGAACTAGAGTGTGATCACAAAGTGAATCAAGTTTTTTTATAATTAATACAAGTCGAATAATTTCTGGTCGAGTTCCCAAAATTGTCATAATTTTCGTAATAAATTCACCTTTTTCATATAGTGTTCTTCAATGTGTTATGATTTTTTTAATTTTTAAAAGGTTTTATTCTTTTTTTATATATCCAATTCCCACTTTATAATAAATGTAAACTTTTTTTATAGATAGATTAAAAAAATTGGCACTGTTCAAATAGAGATAAAACTTCCAAATTAAATTCTTAAATATTAAATCTACTCCGGACTATTTAAGATCGCCTATTTTTTCCCCATTGTTTCTATTAAGTACAAATAATAGCGCCGCGATGTGGATAGCTTCG
>JAUWMK010000366.1 GCA_030613185.1 Promethearchaeum sp. | reverse complement strand
ATTATAAAAGATGGCTCTGCAATAGAAGAAAACGTAACAATTCATGCGCGCTTAGGAGGAACCACGTTAATTGAAGAAGACGTAACCGTTGGACATGCTGCAATGTTACACAATTGTACAATTAGACGAGATGCAGTAATTGGTATGAATTCCGTGGTCACCGATGATGTAGAAATTGGAGAAGGTGTTATTGTAGCTGAAGGTGCCGTTGTCAAAAAAGGTTCGATTATCCCACCAAATTCAGTAGTCGCGGGAGTACCTGCTAAGATAATTGGTCAAGTTGGTGAAAAAAATAAAATTTATTGGAAGATTGCCAAAGAAATTTACCAACAACTCTGCTCTGACTATAAAAAGAAGCTAAAAAAAATTGAATAAGAATCAGTTAAAGCTTTGATAGTAGAATTTAAAGGTACAAATTTTTATTAATTAAATGTAGAGATTTCTTTCTTAGTGAAAATTATGAGCAACAAAATACCCTATATTAATATTTTACAGTCTGCAATTTGTATTCCAATTAGTGATGAAGTCCCAATTGCATTGGACATAAAAATTTTACCAGATAAAAACATACCGGCAGAATCTTTCTTTGGAGTTTGGTTATTGGATATTTCTGGATCCATGGGAGGAGAACGATTAGACAAATCTTTGCAATCTCTCATAGAACAAGTAAAAATTTTGCCTGAAGGTACAATATTCAATTTAATAACTTTTGAAAGTAAAGTTCATGAGATTATTAAGGATGTAAAGATAACAGATAAAAACAGACAAGATATTATTAAAAAAATACAAGGAATCACAGAGAGAGGAACAACTTCTTTATATACGGCTTTAGAAAAGAGTCTTGAAATATTAAGGAAATATTCTCGATCAAATAATGCCCTAACAATTAGGAAAATTATTTTAATTTCTGATGGAGAACCAACAGATGTACACGTTAAATCTGGTAATGAGAGCGACCCAAATTACCAAAAGTATTTCATGCTTGCTAAAGAAGCTCTTGAATATAAATCCTCAATAGATACTGTTGGAGCGCTTGGAGAACATAATGTTTATTTAATGTATGAGATAGCAAAACAAAGTACTGGGAAATATATTTTCGCTGAAAATGAAGAAGAATTAAAAACAAAAATGATTATAGCTACTGAGCAAACAGCAAGAATTGCCTTTAGTAGCCCAACATTAATTGTAAGAAGTAGAACAAGTGATATTGAACTTGAAGATGCCGCTCAATATAAACCCACAGTCATCAGGATGCCGTTTGAAAAAATAAATAAAAGAGAGTCAAAAGCGTATCTTAGAAGTTTTGAAGCAGGGGATACATATCAGATTTTAATTAAAGGAAAAATCTTTATAGATAAAAATAACTTTCAGACCGAAACAAAAGTGAAAGTTTTGGAAATCGAATTTGATTTTGGTAAAGATGGTTTGAGAGAAACAAAAGAAATATTTATCACTTTCTCATCAGATTCATCAAAATATAAATTAAATCAAGATATTAATCGAAAATATGCAAATGTATTTTCACAAGCAGAAGAGATTGCAGACTGCACAATCCGAGGAGATGCTGCTGCAACACAAAAAATTCAAGGCGATGAAACAAAAAAAATTGGTTAGGAGTATAAATTAATATTTTTACCCAAAATTTTTTAAGAGAAAAAATTCACCATTTTAGATGAATAAATAAACAAATGTGAAAATCATGACCGAATATCATTGCCCCAACTGCGGGCATAAAATTGGATTTGGGGAATCTATCTGCCCAAATTGTAAATCAGACGTTACTAATGTTTGGGAAGTTGCCCCTAAAAAAGATGGTCCTAAAATTGCACCAGGTATGGGAGGATTGGATAATTCTCCATTTCCACCTGAAAACAAGGATTCACCTTTTCCACCAGCTGAAAAAGCTGATAGCCCTTTTCCACCTCCTGAAAATAAAGATTCACCATTTCCACCTCCAGCTTCAAATGGTGCTTCGCCTTTTCCACCATCATCAGGATCAAGCCCTTTTCCAACTAGTCAGGAACCATCCCCATTTTCATCACCATCTGGTGAAAGTAAATCATTCCCACCAGCTACAGACACCCCTATTGCACAAACTGAAGGAGCACATTTAGAGATTTCAAAAATTGGTGGAAAAATTTTCATTCCCGAAGGGGAATTACGAATTGGACGAGATGAAATTCAAGGTGCGGCGAAAATTGCTTTACCCGATTTAAATGCATACAAAAATATTTCCAGAAAAAGAGATAACAGTGAACATTTTATTATTAATAATCAAAATGGAAATGTAAAGATTGAAGATCGTGGAAGCACAAATGGGACTTATATCGGTTCAGAGAAAATTACGGGAACAGGTCCAAGAGATTTAAAAGATGGTGATAGTTTTATTTTACCAGTAGAAGAATTCGGTAAAATGGTCCAACTAGATATAATTTTTAGAGCGAAATAAATAGATTTTTTATTTTTTTTATTAATTAAGAATAAATTTAACTGGGGGCAAATAAAATAAGCGAATCTAATTTACCTTTCAAGATAAGATGTTCATTTTGTGGAGAATCAAATGAATTTCTAAAAAAAGATTTATATGATGTTAAAGATGGAAAAGAACAGTTTCATAAAAAATTTTGTTTAGATTGTGGAGAACCACTTGTATTAAACTGTCCGAATTGTAATCATAATTTTCTATTGGGCTTAAATTTTGAAAAAAACCATTTTTTCAAAGTTCTTGATTCATTTTGGGATCCTATACCTTCTCTTTTAGATAATTTAATGCCAAATATTCAAGAAAGCCTAAAAGTTTATAGAAATCTTGCTAATACTTTAACTTCGGATGATTTCCGATTAAATCGCAAAGAATTTTTATCAAAAATTCCTGATATCAAAGAAAAATTGGAAAATGTGAAGGGAGTTCTAGAAAAATTTCAACCTCTTTTAAGCACGTCAGAAACAGATAAAAATTATAAAAAAGCAAATAAGGAAATATTATCAATATTGGATGAAATAGTAAGCATTTTAAAAGATATTGAAGAAGGTAAAGGAAATGATATTCCTTTTTGGATAAATGAAAAAAGAGAAAAGAAATTATTAAAGCATGTTCCTTTTCTTGATTTTTATGATATTGTCGAGAAATTTCTTGATTTAATTAGGCAAATTCGAGAAAATGAAATAAAATTAGAACAGGAATCTTTAAAACCAGGTTATAATAAAATTGAAAAATATATACGGCAAGATCCTGAGTTTTATCGTGCAATTTGTCCTGTTTGTAATATAACAATATATCATATCACCCATAAGGTTTATATTCAGAATAAGATTGATAATAAATTACAATTTGTTAAGGAGATCTCTAAACCTAGTGAAAGTGATACTGAAATTTCAAACACGAAAACAATACGTTTAGATGTAATAGTAAATATCGAAAAATCAATAAAATATTCTTTTCATGGTCAATTGGTTTTATTATTACAAGAGAATACCCCATATAAAATTGGAAGAGATCTCTTGAGAGATATTGATTATGAAGAAAAAACAAGTCAAGAAATTTTATTTGATGAGGATGACCCCTTAGCTCGCGTTTCAAATAGTCAGTTAACTTTAACCAAAAAAGGAGATAAAATTATCCTGGAAGGGATGAAATACGATGAAGGTCGTGTTGGAACATTTTTAAACACGATCAAGGATGATATAAGAATAAAGGATCCAAATGGTATAGAAATCCAACCTGGATCAACTATTTTTGTCCCATTAGTAAAAGAGATTAATAATTTTAATCAAATTAAAATAATATTAAAATAAATTTGAGATTTTATGTAAAAAGAGGAATTTAAATGACTCAAGAAAGTAAAACAATATATTTCTGCTCAGAATGTATGCATATTTATTATAAAATACCTTCAAATCATCAATGTACAATATGTCATAATGAAATGAATGAAGAAGATGAAATTTCTCCGTCCTCTTTGGATATTTTTACATGTGAAACATGCCATACCCTTTACACATCCCAGAATATTGAGGAATTAATTCCAAAAAACATACAGAATAAAAAATTTTTATGTGCTTGCAAACATCATTGTCCAACAAACGCTTTATTACAAATTGGGAAAGAAGAGGCATATATAGGAAATGTTGTAATTGCAGATATTTATAATTGTTCTAATTGTGGAGCAATTTCTTATCGTAATCCAGATAATCAACAACGCAATTGTACAGAATGCGGTTCGCGTTTTATCTTACCTCTACATTGGGACCCAAAAACTCAAAAAACATTTTTTAGTTGTGCAAATAAGCAATCTCATGGAATTCGTCTTAAAATAAGGGATCTTATCCTTAACAATAATAAGATCATAAATGAAGAAATATTGAAGATAAAATTAAAAGAAAAACAATTACAAAATCACTATGAAAAACGCAGAGAACAGATAAATAAAAATTTTGGTAAAAAAAAAAAAAGACTTGAAAAAGAACATAATACATTAAACATTTGGGCAATCGAACAACGAAGAGAAATGTACAAACATTTAAGACCTATTGGTTTACGTTGTGCCGTATTTAAAATGGAAAAGGAAGAAGATAATATAATATATAAGAAAACTCATGATGGATGTGGGGCTTTAGCTCATTTAAAAATAAGAAAAATAATTATTGCACCTGATGGTACAGTAATTGATCGGGCACCTCCTAAACCAGATGAACCA
>JAUWMK010000214.1 GCA_030613185.1 Promethearchaeum sp. | reverse complement strand
ATGAAAATGCTCTGGGTCTTGTAGAACTTGTTGACACTTTATTCGTATGATTAAGGAAAATGAATTTCGAAATTAATGGAAATAAGGAGAAGTGAGCTTTATGTCGAAAAATAATAAAAAGTTGAAAGTTATAGAATATTAATGAAAAAAAGAGAACTAAATAAAATAATTCTAATAGATTTTACATCATACCGGGAGGCATTCCACCGCCCATGCCACCCATACCACCAGGAGGACCGCCAGCGGATTTCTTGGCTTTAATCATATCGTCGATTCTTAAAATCATTACTGAAAGTTCAGTTGCAGATTTTATTATTTGATCAATGTTGGCAACAGGTTCAATAACTCCAGCTTTTCGATTATCAACAACTTTGCCTTGATAAATTTCCAATCCTGCAAATTCCTTACCAGATTTTGAATGTTCTCCACGAAGTTCTGCAATAATGTCAATTGGATCTAAACCAGCATTTTCAGCTAATGTGATTGGGATAATTTCCAAAGCTCTTGCATATGATTCAATCGCAATTTGTTCTTTTCCTGTTTGCTTACTTGCTAATTCCAATAATCTTTGGGAAAGTTCCATTTCAACTGCTCCACCCCCACCAACTATTGCACTTCTATCGTGAATGGATGCGATCACACATAATGCATCATGTAAAGTTCTTTCTGCTTCATCTAATCCAGAAGTAACTCCTGCTCGAAGTAAGATGGATACTGCTTTAGGATTTTTACAACCGGAAATAAAACATAGATCATCACTTGCGATTTTTTTAAACTCGACTTTTTTAGCGAATCCTAGGTCATTTGAAGTCAAGGAATTGATGTTTTCAACAATTTTTCCGCCCACCGCTTTTTGAATTTTTAACATTTCCGATTTTGTAACGGATTTAACAGCAACAATTCCGTATTTATTAAGGAAATGGCTAACAGAATCTTCGATTCCTTTTTGATTGATTACTACATTTGCACCTGATTCTTTAATTTTTTCTGCGTAGTGCTTTAAAATCGATTCTTCTTGATCTAAAAAGGCTTGGATTTGATTAGGATCACTAATTTTCAAATCGCTTGAGAATTCAGTCTTTTTAATCTCGAAAGCTTGAGATATCAAAGCAATTTTAGCATCATTAACGATTTTTGGCATCATTTGGTGAGTAGGTTCTTTTTCTAAGATCATTCCATCGATAATTTGAGATTCACGTATTGATTTTCCCTTCTTTTTGACAATGGTGATATTTTTTACCTTTGCCATATTATCTTTTTCAGATTTTACCTTTGAAAATGCATCAACGGCAAGATCACTGAAGAAATCTTTGTTTCCGCTTATCCCCTTTGAATTCATGGTAGTTATTGCAATTTTCCTTAAGGTTTCTTTGTCTTTATCTGGATCAATTTTAACTGCAATTTCATTTTTTAAAATTTCTCGAGCTTTTTTACCTGCCAAAGAATAGCCCCGAGCGATAATTGAAGGATGAATACCTTGATTCATCAATTCATTAGAGACTGTTAATAATTGGCCTGCAATTATTACGCTGCTTGTTGTACCATCTCCGACATTAATATCTTGAGTTCGGGAAATTGCAACTGCCATTTTTGCGCCTGGGTGTTCTACATCTAAATTTTCTAAAATTGTAGCGCCGTCGTTAGTTATTGTTATATCTCCTAACGAATCTACTAGCATTTTGTCCATACCTCTTGGACCTAAGGTTGATTTCACTGCTTCTGCGACTGCTTGGATTGCAAGAATATTTCTTGCTCGAGCATCATTACCTTTTGTTTGTTCGGAGCCCTCTCTAAGAATCAAGATGGGCATACCACCTAGTTGTGACACGGTTTTTCACTTTTTTAGTATAATTTTATTTTGATAAAATTATAATTAGTTGAGGAAGTCTAAGTCATGAAAAATATTAAAATTTTCGAAATTTGTATAAGATCTATATTACCCACATAGTCTACATTTTTATAAGGCAAGAATCTATAAAAAAATTTAAGAGGTATTTTTGGAATGGCTCAAATCGATTCTAAACAAGTACAATTTTTATTTAAAGAAATCTCGACAAAATGTGAGAAAACCCAAAGTTTATTTGATGAATTTTATTCGGATAGAAATTCAGCCCAAGTAGAAATCAATTCACTTAGTGGAAAAAAATCAGACCACTTGTTGATGCAGTATACAAAATTTCTTGGTCATGAAACAGGGTCAATCAAATTGATCAATTTTCAAAATGGTGCTATAATTTATGAGGATGGAAAGATAAAGTGTGAGATTTCCGATTTAAATTTAAATGAATCTCAATTTTTAAAAAAAATGCATAAATTGCTGCAACTCAATTTGAAAGTGTTTTAATTCTTTTTTATCAAACATTCCCAATTCATTCTAATTTTCCTTCAAGATCCATAACGAAATTTTAATTATAATGAGCATTTTCTAAAGATGTGGATTTTCCGTTCATAATTCTCCTTGCAGTTTTTATTTCATCCTTTATTTATGGGTTAATTGGTTTTGGAGATGCCTTGATCTTAATCCCTATATTGACATTATTCATCAGTATTCAATCTGCTGTTGTATTGGTGAATTTATGGGGGGTTGTCCCTAGTTTATTAAATTTAATCAAGTATTTCAAATTCATTGACAAGAAGTTTTTTTTTCGGGGAGTTATAACAGGAATCCCTGGTGTTTTCGTGGGAACTTTATTGATCGTAATTTTACCTCTAAGATGGATTGAATTAACATTAGGTTTATTTGTTTTAGTTTATTCAACACTTAAAATTATTAAATTTAGAAATAAATTTGAAAAGACACCAGGTAGTATAATAATCGACAAACCAGATGAACATTACCTTCCAAATTCGGTCTTAGTTATTGGAGGATTTTCATATGGCTTCTTTGGAGCACTTATTGGTGCAGCGGGCCCTATAAATATTGCACTTTTAGAAAACACAGGACATCATCGAGAAGAATTCATTGGAAATTTTGCTGCGATATCCACTGTTTTTGGCTTAATAAGAATACCGTTATATCTCACTCAGCATATATTCCCAACTGAATATTTATTAGTATTTCTTATTGCATTTCCTGTCATTTTTATTGCTACAAAAATAGGACATATAATAACTCCGAAAATAAAAGTAAATTCATTTCAATTGATCATCCATTTAATGCTATTTATTAGTTCAATACGTACAATTTTAATGACCACCCTATTTTACGATACATGATTTTCGTACATTGAAAGTTCATGGAAGTAATTAAGATCTCAACATTATGAATAAAAATATTCAAAAAATCGCAAGAGAAAGAATGAGGGCAAAAATTTCTTATATTAATTCAAAATAAAGTCTGCGGTTATTTTTTCCCTTATTCTGGATTTTTTGAATTTGAATTTTACCGATTTCTCCTAAATGGGATACATGACAACCCCCATCAGGTTGTTTATCAAAAGTTTTAATATCAACAATTCGAACATGTTTTATATTTTTTGGCAGCCCCATATTTAATTTCATTAAAGAAGCATCTTGTTCCAATTCATCTCGCGTAATGTAATGTGATTCCACGTTTAAATCTGATTGAATTATTTCATTTGAACGCTCAACGAATTTTTCAACAAGATCTCTTTCAAAATTTGGAAAATTAAAGTCAATTCTACCTTTTCCCAAAACTAAATTATTGCCCGTTACTTTTACATTTCCTTCATTAAAAAATACTCCACTTAGCACATGGGCTGCAGTATGGTATCTCATTAATTCAAATCTTCTATTCCAATCAAGAATTCCTAGTATTTTATCTCCAACTTCTAATCCCAATTCTTCAACTTCGTGTGATATTTCATTTTCTATTTTTCGAGCAAAAATAACCTTGAATTCCTTATTATCTGATAATCTCCTGAATATTCCTGAATCATTATCAACTCCGCCAGATTTAGGATAGAAAGCTGTTTGATCCAGCACTATAAATTTTTCTTCTGATACGCTTTCAACAACCGCTTCAAATTCTTTCAAATACATGTCTTCTAAATATAATGCTTTCGTCATTTACATCGATTTAATATAATTTAAATAACCTAATAAAAATATCAGAAAAATTGAAAGAAGAAAAAATTTCCAGTTAAATTTATGCTTGGAAATTCCATATAAATTTCTTAGATACTTGTCTTTGAATAAACGAAAGTAAAACAATCATGGAAAAAATACTAATAGGTAAGACAATAAATATCAAATTTACTCGATCGATCAAAGTTATCAAAACTATTAATGTGATGCTGGCTCCGCCTGCTATAAACGACCATAAATTCATCAATGGTGCAAAATATTTTTCAAAAGCATCAACTTTTTCAATTTTTGACAAATAATGCCTGTCAATTGATGAATACATCGGAGAAGAAATATCTGGAAATTTTGTTAAATATTGAAATAAGGCCACCGGCATGTTAATAAGTTTTCTTAAAAGAGTAATCAATTTTGATGATGATTTTTGAGGAGATTTTTTTACCAGATCTTTCTTTCCGGATAGATTATTTAGGTATTGACTTTTCGCAGTGTTAAACAAGAGTGTTCCGATTCCTACCGAAATCGCCATTAAGATATAATATAGGTAATATATCGAATTATTTTCTGATGTAGACATAGCATATCCCATACATAGAGACATTACAACAAATCCTATAACATCACCAAAGAAATCGTAAAGACCTCCGAATTTTGAAAATTGATTTGTAAGCCTTGCAAGACTACCATCTACACAATCTAGTATTTGTTTTATAAGAAGAAGAACAGCTGCCCAATATATCATGTTTTGTGAGTAGAAAAAGGCAGATATAAGCATAGATATTAAAGATAATGTTGTGAAAAAATTAGGAGTAAGCTTTAATTTTTTACCGAGTATCACTAACGGAAATCCCAGAGGTCTGTAGAGAACTGAATTTATTACTTCACCAACCTTTTTGGTCGTTTTTTTGTACTCGACTGAAATATCAATCCAGGAGTCTTCTATTTGAACTGTTAGCGCCATATTAAGTTTTCACATTTTATATCTATATTGAATTAACAATTTATAGCAATATATTAAATATCTATCTAGTAAAACAAATAAATATTGGTTTAAAATTTTTTTCTCTTTTTGTGGTCTGAGGGCCATCTGTATTCCATGAATCACATCATTAAATGAGATATTGAATTGAAATTTTGATATAGTATTTATATTAAAATTTGGAAGTTTTACAAGAATGTTACAAAAAGCATAGTTTTTTTTTCATTATCCCGATCAATTATTTTAGTTTTAATGAAAAATAATATTATTATTATAATGGGATTTAAATGAGTGAAACAACTAAGTTTGTCGGTCAATCAGATTACGCTTTTGAATCAATGCTTCAAAAAATCTCGTCATTAACCAAAGTGAGTCCTGAGCTAGTTAGGAAATACGGCATCGCTTCTTTTAGAGAATGGGAATTAAAAACAGGATTAGAAGTAAAATCTCTATTGAGCATGAAACCTGAAGATAGATGCTCGCATATCTATGATATGCTCGATGTGTTTAGGGGTCGATTAGAAACTGTAATATTCTCTGTTAAAGATCTTGATAAGTCATTGTCGATAGCGAACATTACATACGAGATTATATTTGGAAATAAATAATTTAAAAAAAGTTAAAGTTAAAAAAAGAAGCAGAAATCAGAACTATTTATCAAGGCTGAGCACTGCTTTTACAGCTTTCTGCCAATCAGTTAATTTTTTCTTTCTTATTTCTGGATCCATCTTTGGTTTAAATATTTGATAATTCTTTCTTAAATTTAATAACTCATTTTTATCTTTCCAAAATCCTACTGCTAATCCTGCCATATAAGCTGCTCCTGTGCTAGTCATATCTGCTTCAGGTGCGCGTTGAACTGTAATATTTGCAATATTGGCTAAACATTGGAGTTCTATATCAGATTGGGAAACTCCACCGTCAACCTTTAGTGTAGTTATCGGAATTTTAGTATCATGTTCCACACCCTCGATAATATCAAAAAGTCTAAAGGCCAATCCTTCAAGAACTGCTCTACAAACATGTTTACGGTGTGTAGATAAAGATAATCCGAATATTGTTGCTCGAGTACGAGGATTAAAATAAGGGAAAGCAATTCCGGATGGTGTGGGTATAACAATTACACCTTCAGTATCTTCAGTTTGGGCAGCAAATTCATTTAAAACCTTTGGAGTATCAACTAAACCAATCCCATCTCCCAACCAATCGATAAGAGTTCCACAGGTTGTAATCTGTCCTTCAAGCATATAAGTTATTTCACCATTAATTTGCCATGCAATCAATGGAAAAAGTCCACGTTTAGAAAGTTTTGGTTTTGGACCTACGCACATATCAACAAAAGCACCTGATCCTTGAGATATTTTTGTTTCTCCTGGTTGAAAACAGCAATGCCCGAATAGAGCTGCCATTTGGTCTCCTACACAAGCACCAATAGGTATTTCCACACCGAATAATTCAGACGTTGTTTTTCCAAAACCATCGGTATTATCAAGCACAGGTGGAAGGAATGTATCATTAGATGGAATTTTAAATAATTTTGCATAAATTTTATTCCATTCTAAATCAAATGGGTTGTATACCGCTGTCCCGCTTGCATTCGTTATATCTGTTAAATGTTTTATCCCACCAGTAAGTTTGTAAATGAACCAACTATCTAAAGTGCAAAAATGAAGTTCTCTATTTTTAGCCTTATTATAAATTTCTTCTCCTGATAATATTGAATCTTTATAGACAACTTTTTCTTGTTCAAATAACCATCGCAATCTGCACAGAGCGAATTCAGGATTCATGTGGATCATCCCAGTAGTATTCATCATTGCATCGCCCGTGATTTTACCTACAACTTTAGCCACACTTCTAAGAGCTTTCCAGGAAAATTGATTATCCATCCTTTTTGCAACTTTCTCCGCCCTAATATCTGCCCAAGATATAAGATTAGTAATTGGCTTACCTGATTTTTTTTCTACAATACAAAAAGAAGCCCTTTGATTAGTAATCCCTATCGACACAATATGTTTAGGGGAATATTCTGGCTTTGCAAAAACCTTTCTGACAACAGAAAGCAATGCTTGCCATAAAACCTCGGGATCATGAACTATTGCACCTTTTTCAGGAAAATTGGGCAAAGTTTTTTCGTATTCTCTATCTACAATCTCTCCTTCTTTATTAAAAAGCATTGCACGGATTCCAGTTCCACCAGAATCTATTACTAAAATATACTTCTGATTTTCACTCATATTGGACTTAGTAGTCCTAAAAATTTTTAAAACTTTCTTAAACAAGAATATCTCGTTTCATAAGATAACCACTTGATCATTTAAAATTCTACTTTTTAAAGCGGGTTTTAATGCATTAAATTCAACTAAATCAATATTGTGCCCCAGTTTTTCTTCAATTTCAATTTTAATCTCAATAAAGTCTAATAAACTAGCTTCATCACTCAACTCAATGAGTATATCAATATCACTGGACTTTGTACTTTCCCCTCTTGCTACGGAACCAAATATAGATGCTTTCTGAATGTTATACCGTTTAAGAATGGGAATTAGTTGTTTTTTTATTTCTTCCAATGATGCCATTATCTTAAATAATATAACTTCATTAGATTTTATAATTTTATCTAAAAATAACATTAACTTCTATAAATTAAAAATTGTATTATTTGAAAAAAATATTTATTCATCATCTACGATTATTTTTAATTTCTTAACATGAATTTCCATGCACAATAGTATTCTTCAGGATGATTATCTGGTGGGCAGCATATACATTCTGTTTCTATTCGATCATCAATAGTTGATGCAAAATAAGTGTATTCAACAATTCCAACAGATTTACAAGGAAAATCTTCTAAACCTTTTCTGTTTCTGGCTGTTTGAACCCTACATTTTTTCATTCGGAATATACATGA
>JAUWMK010000032.1 GCA_030613185.1 Promethearchaeum sp. | reverse complement strand
TTATATCATTCTTCCAGAAGAGATTGAAAATATCGGATGAATATAGCAAAATGATGAAGAAAAGATTATGTCGGCCTAAAAATTAATATAGATTAAAAACAAAATTAAAAAAGATGCACAACTTGTAAACTTAAGATATAGATAATAATTATATAGATAATAATTTAAATTATAACTTTGGAACATCTTTAGGTAAATTTGGCGAATTTTCATCAAAATCTGTTCTATCTTTTAACATATACTGAGAAATACGCCTAAGCATTTCAGAAAATATAGTATAAATATTCTGGGAATTTTTATAAAGAGCAATTGTTTCATAAACTATTGGATTCCATGTATTTAATTTATGATTTGTGGGATAAAATAACCCTTCTTGGCGTAATATGTCTTCAACTTCACTTTTTTTAAGAGGATTTGGTAAATCTTGCTTATTTACCATAACTAACATTGGTATTTCAGAAATTAATCTATTTTCTGATATTTTCTTAAGTTCCTTTAGAGAATTAATATTATCTTCTATCCTACTCCTTTGAGCATCAAACACGAAAATCAGTGCATTAGTTCCATAAAATATTTTTTTTCTTATAGGAGAAAATCGGACTTGTCCTGCAACAGTATAAACATGATAATAAATTTTTGATTGAATTTTTGATTGAAAAATGCCTCGATCAAAATATAATGTTGCTCCACTTTGCATATCAATTTTTTTAAGATTATTAATAATTTTTATGTTAGAATCACCTTTTTCTACTATTTTGAATAAAGTGTCAACAGAAGTAGTTTTTCCAGAAGTGGCGCAACCCCAATACACTATTTTAATAGAAATCTCGCCCTTTTTATTAATTTTAAATCTCATTCCCTCTTTCATTTCTTCTTTTTGTTTTTCTACAATCAATTTTGTCCGCTTAATTTATGATTAAAATTATATCTTATAAATCTATGTTTCTATAGCTAATCCTTCATATATTTCAATATTGAGATATTAATGACTAATTTAAAATCCATAAACTATTTTTTGAACATAAATCCAATCTAAAACGAATCTACAACCCAAATAATTCAATGTTATAATAATATTCACATAGTCTTTTATGTGCACAATTCAATGAAAAAATTATAGTATAAATATAAATTTGCAATCATATATGAAATGTCGGCTAAATTTGAACGTAGTTATGGTTATAATGAATCTTACGATATGTAACGATATTATCTGCATTTGTTTTAATTTAAAGTAAAAGTGGGCTCAATATCGCCATCATTTTTCCTTTCTTTGATCAAGTATCGGATATCCACTACAACCAGAAGGCATAGAATGCCAATAACGCTCCAGAGAATTATATTTGAAATTTTTTCTTTCTGGGTAAAAGGATCGATAATATCTAAACCGTCAAATCCATCCGCTACGTAAACATACGATTCCGAAACATAAACGCCGGATGCTTGTCCAAGAGTATAAAATTGTCCCACTTCTACAGGAGCGGTTGGGTTGGAAATATTAAAAATCACTAAACCAGAATCATGAACCGCCACGTAGGCGTAATCTCCGCTCACATAAACATCGTATGCACATCCAAAAATATCCATATTGACGGGCGTTCCAGGATTGGTTGGGTTAGAAATATCGATGATCACCAGTCCACCGTAATGTGCTGCCACGTAGGCATAATTCCCACTCACATAAACACCATTTGCATCTCCTATCATATCTTTGTAGACGGGAGTTCCTGGATTGGTTGGGTCGGAAATATCGAATATCACCAATCCGCTGCTTCCGTCCGCTACGTAAACATACGGCTCCGAAACATAAACACCAGTTGCATGCCCAAGCGTGGCCTCATGTACGGGAGATCCTGGATTGGTCGGATCGGAAATATCGATTACCGCCAATCCGCTGCTTCCGTCAGCCACATATGCATACAAACCCGAAATATAAACACCAAGTGGAGATCCATATTCACTTTCGTTGATTATTCCCACTTCTACAGGGGCTGTCGGGTTGGAAATGTCAATAATCTCTAAACCATCTTTAGCATCCGCCACGTAAGCATACAACCCTGAAATATAAACATCCTCCACTCTCCCTCCATCACTGAATTGTCCTACAAACACGGGGGTGGTCGGGTCGGAAATGTCAATAATCCATAAACCATCATAACCATTCGCTACGTAAGCATATGATCCTGAGACATAAACATCTACTGCATTTTCAGTATTTTCAAATTCCCCGATAAAATTGAAATCATGGTATAGAAGCACACCTGCTCCTGGAATATGTGCAATTAACACTACTAATATCACAGCCAATAACTGACTTTTCTTAAGTTTCATTTATAGGGAACTCCTTTCTTTTTGAAATTTAGAAAAAAATATCAAAACACCATATGTAACCAAATATATCTTAAAGAAATCAATTTTTTTTTTTCATTCCCCTCACGACTCATTTTTTTCCACCTGACATGATCTTAATAATTTTATAACCAGATTTACATTTTCACAGAATTTTTTCAAAAATGTAATATAATTAAGTGGTCAACGCATTATTAAATGTTGACATATCTCTAAAATGGGATTTAAAAAACATTTATCAAATATTTTGATTTAACTGAATGAATATGGATTTTCTTTATGAATTTTCAATCAAATAAAGGTTGAAACTTCTTTTTTTCCTTTTTTTAAAATTTTCATACAGATCTCCAATTGTCCACATTAAGATAATTTTTAAGTAACGGTTGAACAGATTAATCCACGTATTCATACCTATTTACAATGAGATGATATTCCCGATAATCTCCATCCTCAATTTTCTGCCCTTTTTGGCCAGAACTTTTTATTTCCTTTACTTTGCCAAACACTTTCACATATTTATTGGGTTTATTTTTAATCTGTGATTTAGTATAGAGCACAATTTGAGCATCCCTATTTTTAGGGTCAAAATAGAGAATCTCTGGGTAATCAGGTTCGTAGGCTATCATATGTTGCCACATAATATCCGAGATTTTTCCAACAATGGAAACTTCTTGGCCGATTTTTTCTTTAAGTTGCATTGTTTTTTAATCGCTCCTTTTCACTTTTACTTGAAGCAAGTAGATCAGTATAAATTAAGAAAAACTATTAGACCTAATTACTATATGCAGAAAAAAAATATTGTTTGGAATGGATTATCGTGATTATTTGAACAACATTCTTTTCTACACAATATATAATTCGATAACTCTTGTAAATTATTTCTCGGTTTTCAGTAAATTTCAATTCAGAAACTTTCTTTCCAGAAAAAGGAAACTTTTCTAAAATTTTGACTTGCTTAACCAAGTTTCGAGTGAATTTTTATGCGATTTCAGGGGAATCTGCTTAGATATAATTGAAAATTCTTTTTAAATTATTTCGAGATAAGGGAGACCAGATTATTTTAGCCATTATTCAATTTCTGCCTCAATCTCTGAATGTGGTATTCCCTTTCCTTCTTGAAGTTGTTGTTTTCCTTTCATAACTTGGGATTTTACATAAGTATGATATACAACTTCATCAACTGTAACATTATCGGGGAGTTCATGAATCATCTTTATGAAATTCTCTTTTATTTTTTGTGACAAAATATAACAACCTTTAAAAAATATATATAAACTCAAATTTAAATCCTTTTTGATCATTCCAAGGATATGCAAATTGAATAATTATCCCTGTAAATGGTTTCCTTGTCATTTATCAAAGTGAAAATGGAATATATATAAATTTTCTTCTAAATAATAGTCTTTCTTCTTCTTAGAATTTTTCTTAAACTACACATTAAATATTTAGAGGATGATAGGATCAATTCTATAACAGACGATACAGCACATTTCATGACGGGTTCAGATCATTTAACAGTTGATGTTTTTATATATCTTATAAAGAATCCATTTAAGTAAACGCGAAGATTTAAATTAACTAGTTTTCTTTTTATGGATATGAGTGATTTAAAAAATCAAGTCATCTCTGCTGTAAAAAAACTACCAGAAAGTGCTACATTTGAGGATATTTTAGACATTATTTATGTTCAACGTAAAATCGCGATAGCTTTGAAACAATCAGAATATAATAATGTTATTAGTCATGCTGAAATGTTGATAAAAATTAAGAATTTTAGGGAATCACAAGGTATGAAGAATGAATGAAATCCTCTGGACAAAACAAGGAGAAGATGATTTCTTCCAAATATACTCATATCTAAATAAAATCGATCCTATTTTTGGAGAAGTATTTTTTGAAAATGTTATCGAGAAAATTAAATTGTTAGAAAATCTTCCATATATCGGCAGGATTGTTCCTGAATTGAATAATAATCGAATCAGGGAATTGCTATTAAATAAGTATAGAATTTTTTATTTTATAAAATCAGAAAAAACCATCGAAATCCAAGCAATTATTCATATGAAGCGAAATATCAACAAATGAAATAAATTTATTAAAGCACATTTTCTTTCTTAATTTCTCCTCAAATTAGTAGGTCAGGATGATTCTGTATTAAACTTCTGTGGTATAATATACAGCATCCTAGAATTTCTACTCTTTTTCTTTTCAATCAATGAAAGATTAAAATTAAAAATGTATATATAATTATAATTTTATATTATTATTTATTATATATTATTATGGCATCAAAAACAACTGTAGCAATAGATCAAAAACTCCGTAAAAAAATTAAAAAGTTATCTGCACTGATGGACATACCCCAAAGTGCCGTAATTGAAAAAGCAATAGCAATATTAGAAAAAGAAATGATTTTTAATAAGAACCCTAATAAAAATATTACTAAAAATGATAATATTGATGTTTCCAAAATATTAGAAGAAGCAACTCAAAAGATATGGAAAAAATACCCTGAACGTGAGAAAAATCAAAAAATATTGCAAAAAGGCTCTCAAACTATTGATGATTTCCTATTAAATGACTGGATTACAGGATTACAAGATTAAAGGATTGAAAATTGAATATGACTTATTCAAAAATAGCTTTAGATTCAAATGTTTTTCGAAACTATGATTTCATCAATTACCTAACACTTTATTCCACAGACTTTGAAATATACCTTCCCACTATTGTTCAACTGGAGGTTGGGTATTTTTATAGAAATAAAAACTTAGATTGGGCGAAATTTAACGAGGATTTAGATAAATTTGGATGTAAAATGATTAAATGGGGAAATTTCAAACCTTCAGAAATCATAGAAAATGCATACAGGAATCGAAAAGAATTACCCTTCAGGCATCATTTTCGAGATTATCTTATTGCGACCGAATGTAAAAACGTGATCGAGAAATTAATTACATACAATACCCAACATTTTAATTGGGAGAATAAATTTGAAATTATTACACCAGAAAATTTTGTGAAAGAACATCTAAAATCAAAAAAAAGTTGATTTCAACCAATCAAGAATCGCTAAACTTGTTGTTCCATTTGAGTTTAGCATGTGTAAAAAATTAGTATACCAATCAGGAGTTTTAACTAGAACCTCACTCACCATGGAATATAAATTTGTGTTGCGTTTTCTAAATGAGCCCATCCCTAACCAGGACTATACAATATGATCATAACTGAAATGTTGGAATATTTAGTATTAAAACCTGCTTGAATAGATTTTTACCATCAGTTACTATGTATTTCTTCAATTCGCACTCCTAAATTAAATGTGCTCTTTTAAGGGTTCTAAAAAAGGTATGTTGAGAAAAGGAAAGACTCTAGTACTCAGATTTCATGCTCAGGAATCTACATATGATAAGTTTTTTACTAAATTTAACACGCGCAATTTGTAACCTCCAAGAGTTGTTTCTTATTAATATAGGATTTTCATCAATTGATCCGGAAGGTAAATGCTATGGAATTAGAGGGGGCGGAACGAGATTAAAAAAAAATAAAAAAAAATAGGATTAAAGTACCTATTGATAATGAAATGTAAAGAACCTTTGATTTAGTTTTAACATAGCTTCAACTTTTCCTAAAACAAAAAGAGCAAGTTAAAATTTCTAATTTAATTTATCATCTTCTATGGAAATAATTTCAATGGGAGAGTTGCGTGAGTTTTTTACAATAAATCTGCCCAAATTCGAGGATCCTGTCATTTTTATTAGTTCTGAATATTTTCCTGGATGTCCTAAATGTAATAGTAGTACAAGCGTATATTATCTCAAACTTACTGAAAGAAATTTGATTCCAAGTGAAAGAAATCTGGAAAAAGCCAAAAAACACAAGTTTCCTATCGATATCTATGTTCAATATCCAGTTCTAAAAGGTAAACCTACGCAATTCGTCATAGACACTAAAAAATCAAATGGAATCCTTGAGATGGTGTTCCATCGAGTTATTGATTAACTAATTATATTTATATGTTTATATTATACTGCTTCCATCAACTTTTTTTCTTTCTCAATTTCCTTTTGGAGGATTTTAATAGCATTTTCTTTTTCTTTTTCTGCTTTCTTAACTTCATTTCTGATTTGTTTCAATTTCTGTTCAGATTCTTTCTCATGTGCAGATTTTGCTGATTTATGGACCTTTTCAGCATCTTTTAGTTCATTTTTGGCTTTTTTCAGTTCATCCTTAGCTTGCGAAAGCGCTTTCTTTGCATTATTCATGGCTTTCTCTTTTAATTCGAATTTTTCCTTCGCGATTTTTCGCTTAGCTCCTTCATTTTGAGAAATTGCATCCTTTCTATTTTCAATTTCATTTTTCGCAATCTTCTTCCGATCTTTCCCTTTATCTTTAATTTCTTCTATCTCGTTTTTTAGTTGTTTAATTTGTGCTATTTTTTGATCAATTTTCTCTGCTGACATTAATTTCACCATCTTAGATTAAGTGATTCTCATTTTTATATATGTTTAGTTTTTGAATTATTATTATCCCGAATAAGAGCTAACATGATTATTAGAATTATAAGAAGAAATGAAGTAAATATTATATGAAGAATTTGTTAATATCTTCTAAAAACGTTTTTACACACTCTCTGCCTTTTTCTGTTGTCTGATATATAATTCCATCTTGTTGAGTTTCGATCACTGTGAGTAAATCTCTTTCTAAAAGAAATTTTAAGTATTCTTTACATTTTCTTGTTTGTAATCTTAATTCTCGCATAATATAAGTCAGATGGACATTATTGGCAGTACATAAATCCAAAATCTCAATCCAAATTTCATATTTATTTCTTCGAGGAGATTGGTGAAATTTTTCTAAAATCTGTTTCAATTCTTATCCCCCCTATATTTTAACTCATTTCCACAACTATCACAATAATTTGAGTTAGAATCACTATACATATTACATATAGGACATTTTATTCCTTGATTAGAATTTTTATTTTCAAATTGTTGGAAATCCCTTTCGAGTAAATTAAATTCTTTATTTTTTGGAATGATTTCATAATTAGAGAAGAATTCATTCCAATGGGATAAATTAGAATAACTATTCGACCATGATTTTGAATATTTATTGATTTTAAAGTGAGCCAAGATCAGTAAACCTAAAAAAGTAATAGGGAATAAATCTATAATAGTAGAATCTTTAAAATCAAGAATTATTAAGTTCGATAGAAATATCATTGCCCATATCATGGTTAACTGTTTTTCTTGTTTAATTTTCTCTTCAAAATATTTTATAAACAATGAATTCTCTTGTCTGATATGGAGATCTTTGATTTGCTTTTTTTCTTTATGCAAGTGCCTATATAGAAGAAAAATTGTTTCGGTTATCTTAGATAGATATAATGGTCGCTCTTTCAAAATTGAAATATTATTTAAAGCCCTTTTACAATTTAGCAATCGAGGTATGTTAATATAAGATATTGCAAGTATAGTTAATCCGTATATTATCCAGATAAAAATGTTAAGGACCGATTCAAAATTCAGAGGTAAACTGATTATATGGGATATAATATATATTACCCATAGCATTTCTCGACAAATTATCATGTTCGCTGTCAATTTTAATTTATTTAAAAGATTAACACGATATTGATTTAAGATCAACTCGGGATGTTGCAAATCTTTTGAGTTCATAAATATATAGAAAATAAAATGATATATAAATGGATATGGAGGATTGTTCCATAGCGTTTGAAATTAAATAATCAGATTAAATTCTAGCAATCACCTTCCAATGAAAGGAAAAAGAAGTCTTATCCAAAGATTTTATCATATCTCATAACTAAATTTCAATTTTTACAAATTTGCTTTGTTACCATTTCTAGCAAAATTTTACATTAATACTTCTTTAATACTCTATTTCAAGGTTTTTCCCATTCTAGAAAGATAACATATTTCATAGCAACAGCTCGATAATACTTCAAAGTCATGCCCATTTTATTTTGATCCCGGCGTGTCTGTTTAATGAGCCCATGTTCGAGTAGCGAATCAATGTGACGTTTAACAACTCCAGGATTCATTTTTAGTGCAGTTTTTAAACCATACACGGTCATCTCTTTTTCAACTAAAACGGATAATATTTGTTGGCGCTTATCGTGAAATAGACATCCAACAACATCCGGTTCATTAAACTTTTTTTGTGATTCGGGTTCAAATTTAGTCAAATTTTTTCACCTTGGTGGTTTGCATTAATTATTTTTACTTGACAACATCTGTGTTTTGAGTAACTGTTGAAAAATGTTGATAGAGAACGGTAAGATGAATAAATATTAAAGGAAAATAGATGAAGAATAACCCAATAAATAAAAAGATCCAAGAAATGAAATATACCTCCCACCAAAAATTACTTTTGATGAAAAAAGAAAGTACGTAACCATACATAAAGCTAAAAACTTGAACAGGTACTAAGATTAGAGCCATGGATTTAATAATTACATACCAATTTCCTTTGAACACTAACCATGCATTTTTAAATGATAAAAAGAAGGAATTTCCTTGAGAAAGTGCTACGGGAACAAATCCAATCAAGCTAAAAATTAAAATTTTGATAGAAGCTTCGATAATTAGTAATAATATAAATTGGAAAATTTTGTCTAATGGATATATATCTTTGGGAAATATACTGTCAACTAGTATTAAAATAATAATATTAATGATGGCAAGACCCGAATATCCCAACCAATGTTTTTTAAAATAATAGAAAGATGATTTAAGTTTAACATAATAGTCCCCTCCTGTAAGTATTTCCGATGCCATTCCAAACCCACTTCCAATGAAAGAGAAGAATACAAAAAAACCGGGGATAAACAAGAAAATGGAAATTACATCTTGAAGTGTAATACTAAGAGCATAGAATGATTCGGCAAAAAGAAGAGATATTAGACTCCCGGATAAGAATAAAGTGATCATCCACACTAATATTGTGGAAACTACAGCAATAATTTGAGTTCCGGCAAATTGTTTAAAATAATCTTTTAATAATTCAAAAGAAAGTTTACTTATTTCTTTTGGTGAAATTCTTTCTGTTTTCTTACTTTTGTTTACGTCCATGGGCTCACCATTGGCATACCTAAAAAGGGATGTCTAATTAAATTTGGGAGTAGTTATTTTTATATTTTCGTAGTATATAAATATATTCAAAAAAAGCAAATATTTTCATTTGGTGAAAATATTTTTTAATAATTATTATCTATTGATATATAATATTTAATATTTGAAATTTACAATTTACAATTTTAATAATACAAGAAGTATGCTAAGAATTGGTCTATATTGTAATCTTATAATATCTCATATACCTCTTATGTAGAAAAATTCTTTAGTTTTAAGGAAAAAAAAATTGAATCAGAGTTAACAACAACATGCATAGTAAAATAACATTAAATAAAAGGTGGACATAGTATGGAAATCACTGCAACAGAATCCAAAAACGTCTTACTGATACAAGGTGTGGAGAAAATATTCAATGAAGGCAAGAGAAATGAAGTGAATGTTCTTAAAGGCATTGATTTTCAGATGAAACCCGGTGATTTTTTTGCACTTATGGGTCCTTCAGGTAGTGGAAAATCCACATTGCTTAATATTGTTGGCGGTTTGCTTGAATATACCAAAGGTAATGTAAAAATAAATAACACAGAAATCTATGATTTAGATGATAATGATCTAACAGAGATGCGTTCAAAAAATATCGGGTGGATTTTCCAATCTTTTGGGTTGATTGATAATCTCACTGCATTGGAAAATATTATTATCCCTCTCAATTTAGCTGGTGTCTACGATCTAGAAGCAGAAAATCGAGCACATGAATTATTAAATCTAGTTGGGCTTGGAGATCGGGCAGATCATTTTCCAGATGGACTTTCTGGAGGACAACAGCAAAGAGTAGCAATCGCACGCGCTTTGGCCAATGATCCTGTAATTTTATTTGCTGATGAACCCACCGGGAATTTAGATACCACAACCGGATTAGAAATTATTGCATTGTTCAAAGAATTATCAAAGATGGGAAAAGCGATTTTAATGGTTACACATGATGTAAGCTTAGCCCATGCATCGAATCAAGTATTTATATTACACGATGGGAAAGTAAAAATGGAATTGGAGGAAATTACCTCGATTTAGGTGAATATTTATGATGAAAAACAACAATAAAGATAAAGATAAAAATAAAGATAAAAATAAAGATAAAAATAATATAAAACGAAAATTTGAATTTCTCAAAACTATTCCATTGGAAACAATTCCAAATACATTTTATGCAATTTTCCGAAATAAACGCCGTTCTATGGCAATGCTTTCAGGAATCGTTCTGTCAATTACATTATTATCAGGGATTTTCTTATACAATGCTGAATTAAAACAAAATAATTATGATGGAATGGTGGAAAACTATCCATATGAAGCTCGTTTTGATATCATAGGAAATGAAACTTATTCCAAAATGAGCGAGTTATCCAATAATATTTCGTCGGATCCTCGGGTGACTGATACCACAATTATGGCATCCGATTTTGGTAATCTTTACAATAACTTGGAAACATATGTCATCCCAGAATCGACAGATGATCTTGAAAAAAGTATGGATGTTGATCCGATTTTTGTTGATGATGATTTCTTTACGGGTCCGATCGGTGAAACAATATTATCTTTGGATTTTAAAGAAAGTTCAAATTTAACTGGACAATATGTAATTGTATCCGAGCAATTATTGAATCATTATGGTCTTAAAATCGGCGATACTATCCATGCGATCAATTTTACCCAAACAATTTATTACGATATACCTGTAATCAATTCTGGATTTCTCCCTAATTTAACAATTCGGGGAACTTATAAGGCTATTATATCGGATGACATGACCATCACCATAGGCGGAGGTAATCCAATTGGAGGTCAGAAAATCTTTTTATCATTGGATCGTTTACAAGATGAAAATATGACGGATTTCAATGAAGGTCTTCATATTACAGGGAATTTTTATGTTGCAGTCAAGATTGATGTCACCACCTTCAATGTAGGCGACCCGACCACCTTCAATGATGAATTAAACCAATTTATTAACCAAATTACACGTGATTATGAACTTGATATCCAAGGATTTAATATGATTGAAGGACCAATTATGGGTTTTCAAATCTTTAGTATATTTATCACAATCCTCTACGTAATTCTGGCAATTCCAGTAATACTTCTATCTTTATATTTGTTAAATTTTGGTTTAGAAATGTCTTTAGAGGAACGACGAAGGTTGATTGCAATAAAAAAGGTGCAAGGTGCCAGCTCCAAACAAATCTTTTCTGAATTACAGAATGAAACTTTGTTAATGTTAATAGTTGGATCTGTAATAGGTTATTTATTAGGTATTATTTCAGCATGGATAATAAGTTCAGTTACAGGATTTATGCAGATAGATTTTTCGACTACAAATCGATTTCTTGATTTCTTTAGATTTGATCTGTGGGCTTTTATTCTACCCGTTGGATTAGTAAGTTTGATTTTAGTGATCGTGACCTTTAAAAAAGGGAAATTGTTTATAGATCAAGAAGTTACAGAAGGTGTATCCCGCCGGGAGCTTAAGAAGGAAAAATTCTTCAAACGCAATAAATTGGATGTTGTTTTATTCATTGTAAGTTTATCAGGAATAGTTGTAGTGATTATAGACTTATTGAAGATTCAAATTCAGTTATCAGGTTTTGCTAGGTTTGCGATTTTTATGTTTACACCATTTCTATTTTGGATCGGAGGAAGTTCCGTGGGTTCACGAATTGTGAAGTGGATTCCACTCAAGTTGGAACGTATCTTTTTACGATTTCCCGTGTTTCGAGATGTAAAAAATGTGATTAAATCCGGTTTGAAACGTAGAGGAGATATAGAAAGGTTGGCCGTTATCATTATTATGACACTATCCATTGCCTCCTTATCTACAATTCAAGGAAATACCGAAGAAACACAAGCTCAACGAAACATACAATGGCAAATTGGAGCAGATTGGCAAATTAATTTTGAAGAAGAAGGTGATTTCCATGAAACCATTGCCAATATCTCAGGATTTGAAGATTCTTTGGCAATAAACCAAATTTATCTACGGACTCAAAGTTACTATATGCAACTAACTGCAATAGAAAATGAAAAAGAACTCACTAATATGATCAATGGTAATCCCATAGCACTATGGCAACAAGATACTTTTAATACTTATACCCCTCAAAGGGCATTACAAACACTAAAAGAAAACTCGAAAGGTATCTTTGTTTCTCAAGATTCTTTATTTGTTCTATCTGCAAAAGTAGGAGATGTTATTGATCTTCGTGTTCCAATTTCAGAATCAACTACAGGAGAGACTGTAAAAATTGAAAATATCAAAATTTTGGGAATTGTTAATCAATTACCAGGCGGGTCCTTTTTTTCTTCATTAATATCTCAAAAATTATTCCTAGAAATAAAAGCACTAGGTTTACAATTGAATGCTAATTCCTATGAAAATCATACTCTTAATGGCACTCAATACCTTGTGCGTACTGAAAAAGGTGTTGAAATAACCACAGAAGAAATCGATCAAATTCAATTAAAGCTGAATACGGAAATCGATGGAATCACTAGTCATCGTTCCTATTATGAAGAACTTGAAGAAATCAATACAACCAAAGAAGGTTATGGAATCACCGGTTTACTGTCTTTAAACTTTATTATCAGCTTAGTCGCTGTTTTTGTTAGTGCATTTTCCTTTTCAGCTATTTTGATGGAGAGACGAAAACATGAATTTGCTATATTACGTTCCATTGGAGCTAAGAAAAACCATATCTATAAAATGGCTCTTGGAGAAAACTCTTTAATGATGCTAACTGCATCTGCATGGGGTATTTTCATAGGAGTTGGTATCAGTTATCTCTTTAATGGTGTGTTTATCTTCATTAATATGATAGTTGGAGGACAGATGTCACTTAATCGTACAGTAGTGATCCCAGGACTAGAATTGTTAATAATCAGTTCGGTTACATTTATTGGTATGATGTTGGCTACGCTTCTCTCTGTAAAATCAGCAGCTAATCAAGATTTAAGTCTTGCTACAAAGGTGGTCTAAATGACAATAGAAACAAATAAAACACTTGAGAAAAGTGAAAAAAGTGAGAATAATCAAACCAATGAATTATTGATGGAAGCACATGGCCTTTATGCAATCTATGAAGGATTAGAAGGGGCAAATAATGTGGTTGCATTACGTGGTTTGAATTTAAAGATGAAGAAAGGCGAATTCGTAGCAATTGTAGGAACCTCTGGAGCCGGAAAATCAACCCTTTTACGAATTCTGGGAGGATTGCAAAAACCTAGTGCAGGATCTATTCGATTTTCTGGTAAAGATATCTCACGAATGTCCGAGGAGGCATTAGTTCCCATCCGAAGATCAACAATAGGATTCATCTTCCAAGAAGGTAATCTCCTACCCGAACTTTCTGCATTTGATAATGTAGTTCGTACACTAAGATATTCCAATGTAGGATTTAGTGAAGCACGAGAACGAGCAAAGAAAATACTAAAACGTTTGGGAATGGAAAGTCGAATGCATGATCTTCCCCATCGATTAAGTGGTGGAGAACAACAACGAGTAGCCATTGCCAGAGCTCTTTCAAATAATCCTTCCTTAATTCTGGCTGATGAACCAACAGGAAATATTGATGCAAAAAATACAGAACAAGTAATGCAATTATTCAAGGAGCTACATAAAGAATTGAATATTGCCTTTTTAATTGTTACCCATAGTCAGCATGTTGCATCTTTCGCAGATCGCAGTGTGGAACTTAGTGATGGAATGATAATCGGCCAACATGATGCGGGAAGTGACATTTATTCGCTTGAGGAAAGTCGCTCAATAATTATTTCCGAGAATGGAAATTTAACCTTACCACCCGAATTATTGGGGGTTTTTGATACCTACGGTTTTAATTGGGATTTCACCTTTGATGTCAATGATGATGGACCTCGAATCATTGGAAAACCATCGCTACGCTATCATGAGAAATGCCCGGTGTGTAAAGAACCTCTAAACGGTGATAAATTTTTCTGCTCGGCTTGCGGTGCAAAATTAAATTAAAAAGCACTCTTTTTTTTTTATTTCATTTCTTCAATAACTTTATATCCATATTCCGATTTATTTGGAGTATGGAGAACTTTCAAATCCGTTTAGCCACTACTTCTGATATTCCCGCGATTATGGAACTATGGAATGATTTAATGGCATTCCATCAACCACTCAATTCGTTTTTTGAATTATGCTCCGATGCTAATGAAAAATTCTTAACCTATTTACAATCAAACATTCAAAATACCGAAAAAGCGCATGTTTTTATAGCGGATGTAAATAATCAAGTTATAGGTTATATGATGGGGGTGATTCTAAATACCGCTCCAGTTTTTAAAATCTCTCAAGTTGGCGAAATTATGGATGCCTTTGTAACAAAGGAGTTTAGACGGCAGAACATCGGAGAACTTCTGTTTAACGAATTAAAAACCTGGTTTCAAATTAAAAACGTGAATCATATCGATGTGAATATTGCTGTAGGGAATTCTCTTTCTTCCCAGTTTTGGGCAAAAATGGGATTTAAACCATTATTGCACCATCTTTATCAAAATGTTTAACTGTTTAACTGTTTAACTGTTTAACTTCCACTAAGAACATTTTCTAGAAATTTTTAATTTGTCTTGCTTGTTTTAATTATTGTGAGAGTCCCAGAAATTCTCAATAGTCTGAATTATATTTGATGGTTTCTCCAAATTCCAATCACTCGGTAATATCTTGTTATAATAAGGCGTGCTAAAACGTTGACCAATTAGAAGTACTATACCTTTATCTGAATCTGATCTGAAAATTCGCCCCGCGGCTTGGATCACCTTTGTCATTCCAATATTTCGATATGCATAATCAAAACCCTTTTTCCATTTAAATTCAAAATAATTCTTTATTAATTCCTGTTCTAGTGAATATGCAGGCAATCCTGGCCCAATAATAAATGCGCCTATCGCCATATCCCCTGTAAAATCAACTCCTTCACCGAAAATCCCTCCATGGACGGCTAATAGGAGATAATTACTATTGGGTTCCTTCAACTTTTTTAAAAATTCCCTACGTTTCCGCTCATTCATTCTTGGTACTTGTGATAATATCTCAATCTGCAAGTTCCTCTTTTCAATTTCTTTATTAACGGCTTCTAAATAAGAAAAACTGGGAAAAAAAGCGATGTAATTTCCAATCTGGATGTTAACAGTTTTACAAATAATTCCTGCGATTATTGCATAAGATTCTTCCCGATAGTCATATTTCGTTGAAACATGTGGATATTGAAGATATAACCGATTTTCTTTTGCAAATGGTGAATTCAACTCTACTTTTTGAGCAGTTGATGGAAGTCCCATCATATTTTGATAATAAATCATTGGAAATAATGTTGCAGATTGCGCAATTACCGAGTGGAAACCTTTTATCTGTTTCTCTAATTTGGGTGCTGCCGATTTGCATAATATTTTGATCTTTTTTTCTTTTATGTAGCACAACTGAGTGAACTCAGGGCAGTTACTTTCTTTTAAAATTATATAAAATTGACGTAAATTCATTGAGAACTCTAGAATCTTATCCTTCATACTTGGTGGTGTCTTGTTCTGTTGTAAATATGTTTGGAAATATTTAAGAATGAATTGATCATAATTCGTGAGTTGCTTGCGGAAAAAATCTTCATGAAGCTTAATAATATATCTCTTCCTAATTCTTTCTATTTTCATTTTTTTTTGGTTTGAGTTCTGGTTCACATCAATAAGATTTATGATGTAATCGCTTAGATTTTTAAGAATTTTCACCCCTTGAGACTCAACATCTTTTGGCACATGTATAGAATTTAAAAACAGTCGACAATCTTGAATATCTTGCAGAGTGATTTCGGGAGAATAGTAATTCGTTGCCCGAAAAGGTAAATTATGCGCTTCATCTATGATTAATATTGAATCATTGTATGGTCGATCAAAAAAACGCTTTAACTTGATAAATGGATGAAATACATAATTATAATCGCCGACAATAATATCGCAATAAAGCGAACAATCAAGAGATAACTCAAACGGGCAAACTCCAACTTTTTTTGCAATTTTTTTTATATTTCTTGCAGTAATTACGTTATTTGAAAGTAAATCTTCAATTGTTTCATTTAATTTTATATGTTCATAATTATCTATATATGGACAAAAATTTTTCTCGCAAATATAGGCACTATTAATGCACATCTTCTCTTTAGCGGTGAGGATTATGGATTGAAAATCTCCGCCTTTCTTTGCCAAAATACGAAGTGTATCCCGATAAATTTTTTGTTGAGTGGTTTTTGAAGTTATGATGAATAATCTTAAGTTTCTCTTAAGGGCATATTTCAGAGCAGGAAATAATGTACCGATAGTTTTTCCCAATCCTGATGGGGCAGACAATATTAAACGATCGGTATCTTTCAATATTTTATTTGTGAGTTCGATTATTTTTTCTTGATTGGGACGATAAGTCGGGAAGGGGAATTTAATTGACCTAGCTCTTTTACGCTGATTAAATTTAATCTGGTTTTCCCTATTCCATATTTCCAAGATATTTTTACATTGTCTTTTAATATAATTCGTTAGATTTTCTATAGGAACTTCGATAACCTTGATTTCTTCCGTAAAAATATCAATCAAGACTAATCTGCATTTAATTTTTTTCCCTTTTTCTGATTTTAAATGATTAAAATAGTGAGTATAAATGAGCAATTGCTGCTTGTAATCTTTAATTTTTTTTGAATCGAGTGATGTTTTTTTTAGGTTTGAAACGGATTTAATTTCCTCGATTATGAGAAAAACTCCCTCGTTGTAAATGCAATCAGCCCTACCGGAAATAATGAAAGTCCAATCATCAACTTTACTCTTTATCTTAATTGCCACTTCTTTTTTAAAGTTTTTTTCTGATTCATTTCTTTCCTTTTGATAATTTTGATGAATCTCTGTCCCTTTTGATGCCCTGATATTATAAGGAATTGAAGAAGTTGTAAAATTCGGGCTATCTTCTGCAAAAATTAAATCCTTCACCGAAAGATGAAACTCGCGCAGCTCTTTTTTAACTTTCATAACTTGAAACCTAACCTAAAAAAAAATATGATTAGCTCTATTATAAAAAGGCGGTGGGGGGTGAAATTATAATTTATTAAGGAAATAATAACGCTGTGAATATAGAAATGTAGATCATAAAATAATATTGAAATTTCCATATGTAATTAGTAATGAAGCAAGATTTTTCCCACCGACAAAAATTTTTCTTATTTATTCTTTGTTTGATAAAAATTGGTCACGCAATTTTTCATATACCTATATGGATTTTATGGAATTAGTTAATACTGAATATAATCCTATCCGGTGAAAAAATATGGAAAATAATGAATATCAAACAACTTCTTATGGAAAATATGAATATCATGCTTAAGAACCCGAAAAAAAAAACTGAACCAACTGCTTCTTCAATTGAAGAGGAATATTTTGCGCTTCCTTTTAGGAGAGAACATGGAGTTTTATAAGAATAAATCCTAAAAAATAAAGATCTTTTTCTAATATTGCGATATGTGTTCCAAAGATGGATTGTTCAAGTGCGATCCAGTCTCGGCAACTAGCTACAAGTTGTAAAAAAAAAAAAGAATTTATTATAACTTATGATTAAATGTAAATAGATGTTTAGAGTAAGAGTAATATAGGGGAATTCTTATGTTCGATTTTACAGAAAAATATGAAAAAATAAAAAATTTAGTTAAACTATGCAAATATGATAAGGCTTTGCAAATTATTCAAGAGCTAGAAGATAATCTTGAATTGACTAAAAAAAATCAATTTCTGATAAAACTCGAACAAATTAAAATACTGAATTTAAAAGCAAATTATCAAGAAGCCATAGGAAATTCGTCGGAATATTATCAAAAATGTCAAATAGAAGGATTTTCACTAATTTCATTAGATTTGGTTATTGAATGTGCTAATTCGTTATATCGATTGGGAAAAATGGAAAAATCATTAGAATATATTGATCTTGGTCATCAATTAATAGATACTTTGCCAGATATTACAGAGAAGGAACTAGCAAAACGTGAAGCGTTGTTAGGATATTATTACAGTGTTATTTTATGGCAGAAAGGGAAATATGAAAATTCGATACCTCTAGTGGAAGAACTCCTATCAAAGCAAAAGAAATTTGGTAATAGAAGAGAAATAGCTAAACTTCTAATTATAAAATCCTTATTATCTAATGCACAAGGACAAATTGATGTGGGATTAAATTGTTTATTTGAAGCAATGCATATTTGTCAAGAAATTAATGATATATCACAATTAACTTTAATATACAACAATATTGGATGGGTTTATGAGCGAATTGGGAATTTAAAAGAAGCTTTAAATTATTTAAAAAAAAGTTCCGATCTTATTAGTAAAACAGAAAACCTTCCTCTTAATTGCCAAATCTTAGATAATATTGGAAGTATATACCGCCAGTTGGGGGATTTAGAAAAATCCCAGCAACATTTATTACAAGCAATAAACATTGGGGAAAAAATTGGAAATAACTATAAACTAACTCACTTTTATTTTAATATTATTAGAACTCTGCTAGAACAGATGAATTTTGAACAAGCTCAACTGTATCTACTTAAATTCGGAAAAATTGTGGACATTGAAAAATCAAAAGCTGTAATTTTTCGATATAAAATTGCACAAGCCATTATGTTAATAGCAAGTCACAGAACCCGCGATCGATATCAAGCCCAAACAATGTTACTTGAACTAGTTCAAGAAGAAAATTATGAATATGATTATATGATTCACGTAATAATAAATTTGTGTGATCTATTAATCACAGATCTCAAAACTACGAATGAACAAGAAATTATTTCAGAAATTAGTGAATTAATAACGCGATTACAAAAAATAGCAGAAAAATATGGCTCTCATTCTATATCCGGTGAATCTTTTTTATTACGCGCAAAATTGTCATTAGTAACCCTTGATTTGATCGAAAGTAGGAAATTTTTGAGTAAAGCGCAAAAAATCGCAGAAAAGAATGGTCTCAAAAATCTGGCGATTCATGTATCCAACGAACATGATAACTTATTAAAAGAAGAATCAAAATTATTGGAAATGAAAAAGTTCAATGCGGGATTATCGGAACGGA
>JAUWMK010000102.1 GCA_030613185.1 Promethearchaeum sp. | reverse complement strand
ATTATCCCTTCTAATCTAATACGTCTATACTTTTTTTTCAATACTGGATTAAGAATTATTCAATATTTCATAATATTGATCTTACTGGTAAAAATAGGAAGAACAAAAAAAAGAACTCGGTTAAAATTGGGAAAAATTCATGTTGCGCCTCATTGGTCATTCTTTTGTAGTTTACTTGGAATAAAAGCAATTTCTACAATCTTTAATTTGATTGAAAACAGAGTAATTATCTTATCAATTCAAAACTTCGATCCAAGTTATTTAGGATTATCTAATGCATTAAGTCGGTGTATAACAATGACGTTATATTTTATACTTATGAAAAAAATGGTCTTAAAGCATAATTTCAAAGAAATAAAGAACGCAATTTTCTTTTTCCTTGGTTGGATTGGAATTTTTATAATTATGGTATTTATTTTGCAAATTGATGAATATTTTGGATGGGATGAAATAAAAGTTAGAATTACGCTAGTAGATGGTGGTGCGTCATATTATATGTATTTATTTATGAGCATCGTAAATTATTCGTTTCTTCTAATATTTTTAATATGGGAAGTAATTTTAGGAATTATTGCTTTTAAAATGTCAAAAAAATTATTGGGCGGCGAAATTAGTGAAAATGCTTGAAGATGCGGATGTAAAAATCGATAATTCGCTACAAATAGATGAAGACAAGTTAAAAATAATTCAAAATCCCATTTTTTCTTCAACAACTCGCTTAACTATAATGATGATTTTAAATGCCAATCAACAAGCAGGATTTACAACTCTTCGGAACCTTCTAAAAATAACAGCCGGTAATATGGATCATCATACGAAAACCTTGGAAACGGCAGGTTTTCTTAAGAAATTTAAGACTTTTTCCTTCAAACAACCAATGACGCTACTAAAAATTACAAACGAAGGAAAAAACGCATTTATAACTTATACAGATCAGTTAACCGATTTTCTTAATAAAAGTAAAAAATTGGAATAGAAGCACTATAAGTAAAAATAAGTAAAAATAAATAAAAAAAATTAAGCCCGATCCTTCAAAATTAATCTGGGCGCTAATCCTAATGACATCATTTCCTGTAATAATAATTTAAAGGCATAAGAACATGTAACTGATGAGATTAAAGATTTTTCTCCACAAATTGGACAATAAGTTCGGTCTCGGTTTCTGTCGTAGATTCCTAAAAGACCGCATTTCTCACATATTAATATTTGTGTTCGATCTGATTCATCTAATAGCCTTTCTTTAAGTAAAACTGCCGCCCCATGGCCAACTAAACAATCCCTTTCCATTTCCCCAAACCTTAATCCTCCCTCACGGGCTCGACCTTCGGTTGGTTGTCGTGTTAAAATTTGAACTGGTCCACGTGCTCGAGCATGAATCTTATCTGCAACAAGATGGTGTAATTTTTGATAATAAACACAAGCAAAATAGATTGCAACGTCATATTTTTCACCGGTTACTCCATTATAAAGAGTTTCCCGTCCACCATAATCAAAACCATGATCAACTAATTGCAATTGTAATTCATCCATATCTTCCATCTCGAAAGGTGTTCCATTAGCTACATGACCAACAGCGGCTGCGATCTTACCTGCACAGCCTTCAAACATTTGGCCAAGGGTCATTCGACTTGGAATTGCGTGGGGATTGATAACGAGGTCAGGAACTATCCCTTCCGCCGAAAACGGCATATCCTCTTGAGGACAGATTAGTCCCAAGACACCTTTTTGACCGTGGCGCGATGCGAATTTATCACCTAATTCAGGAATTCGTAAGTCTCGAACTTTTATTTTGATTAATTTATTGCCGTCGAGAGTCTCTGTGAGTATTACCGTGTCGACAATGCCTTTTTCACTGTGTCTCATGTTGATAGAAGTCTCCCGCCTTTGGGGTTGACTCATGTCATCAAAATCATCATAAGGATGGGTAAATCTAGGAGGACTAGTTCGCCCGATCAAAACATCTCCCCCCATACATTCAGTTTCTGGTTCGATAACGCCATCATAAGCGAGATGTCTGTATGCTTCAGAGGCACGATATCCCCGCACTTCTTTCTCTGGAATTTCGAATTTATCGAGTTGCCCGCCCGGGTATTTTCTTTCTTCACCTTCATATGTTCGGAAGAAAGTGCTTCTTGAAAGGCCTCGCTCGACCGATGCTTTATTCATGATGAGTGCATCTTCAATGTTAAATCCTTGAAAGGACATAATTCCTAATACGAAATTCTGCCCCGCAGGTCGAGTATCAAACCCAACAATTTCCATTGCTCGGGTGCTAACAAGCGGTTTTTGTGGATAATGTAATAGATGACCACGTGTGTCGAGTCTCAAATGAAAGTTCGCAGCAAAAATACAAAGCGCTTGTTTGGCCATTCCTGCTTCGTATGTATTTCGAGGGCTTTGATTGTGATCTGGAAACGGAATAAGAGACGCTGTAATGCCCAAAATAGCCGCAGGGGCAATTTCAAGATGTGAATGTTCTAGTGTGATATCTCTTTCGTTTATTGCAATATAAGCATTTTCTTCTTCTTCAGCGTCGAAGTATTCGATGATGCCTCGTGAGATGAGATCGTTCCAAGTACTTAATCCTTTTCGGATTTTATCAACATCTTCAATGGTTAATAGAATTTTGCCATCTTTAACAACTAATAGAGGTCTTCTGGCGCGTCCTGCATCACAGTTAATTTGAATTTCATTTGAATCGTGATAAAAGGCTAAATTTACGTTTGAATTAAGGTCTCCTCTTCTTCTTTTCATTCTGATTGTTTCTAAAAGAGGAACATGATTTGGGTGGATTCCCAGTAATTTTCCGTTAAGAAATATTTTGGCTTTACCGCTAACTTCTTCTACTTCTTCTAACGGGATAACTCCTAAATCGTATAATGCAGTTTCGATTCGTTTTTCATTTGTTCCAACCGAGATTAAAGCGGTTAATGCAAGGTTTTTTACTAAACCACAATTAGGGCCTTCTGGAGTCTCAGCAGGGCATATTTTTCCCCATTGAGTAGGATGTAAATCTCGAGCTTCAAAATGAGGTTGACTTCTACTAAGTGGAGAAATAATTCGCCGTAAATGGCTCAAAGTTGAGATAAAATTTGTTCGATCTAATAATTGAGACACTCCTGCTTTTCCACCAACCCAATTTCCTGTTGCTAATGCATGTCTGATTCTTTCTGTAATAACATCTGCGCGAACTGCTGTTTTAATATTTGGTTTTCTACCTCTAACTGCAGTTCTTTCTAATTGGTATTTGATATCTCGGGTTAAATTAAGGAATGATACTCTGAAAAGGGATGTGAACAAATCTCCTGCGAGTTTCAATCGTTTGTTAGAATAATGGTCTTTATCATCTGGTCTTCGAATTTCAAGTGCTAATTCTAATACTTTTTGAGTCATTTGGCCAAGGAAGTATGCTTTTTTAATTCGATCTTCTTTATCATAGCCAATATGTGGTAATAAATATCTGTCCAAAACTTGTTGTGCTCTCTTGATACGGTATTCTCTTGTTTGACCAACAGCTACACGTTTTCCAACATAATCTAATGCATTCATCATGGATTTTTGTGGATCAGATGAAAGATCAATAGCGGAAGCAACATCTATAATTGGAATTAATTCTTTTTGAATTTCTGGATTATCACTAATAGCTTCAAAGATTCTTTTATCTGAAGATAGGCCTAAAGCGCGCATCAATATTGCAATTGGGATTTTTCCAGGAACTGAAGGTAATGCTACACGGATGTTTCCATCTTTTCGTCTTTCAATTGTAACTGGTGCTCTAAATCCATGAGTTGTGGAAAATACTTTGGCAATATGAGTTGCTGATGAACTTCGGCTCGCTTCTTCGATTAGGATCCTATTTGGTGCTAAATCTTCTTGAGTGACGAGCGCGCGCTCCGTTCCGTTGATGATAAAATAACCACCAGGATCAAGAGGGTCTTCTCCAATATTAATTAATTCTTCACCTGAAAGAGTCTGTAATGAGCATTTAGATGATTTCAACATAATCGGTAGCTTTCCGATATATGTGCGGATCGTCTCGTTATAATTTGCGCGCTGAGTACGTTCATCTACAGTCACTGGGGTCATTTCCAGAAATATCTTACTTGCATATGTCAATTCCCTTATACGGGCTTCAAGAGGTGTAATGGTCTTCGTAGCTCCATCGGCTTCGCGTACTGCTGGGGATTCTACTGTAATTTTACCAAAAATAATATAAAAATCTGGGATATCTGGAATGATTTTCTTAGTTTCGTCGCAGATTTGCTGAAGAGTGTCTTCAAGAAATACGTTAAATGAGTCTAAATGCTGACGAACTAATCCAATTTCATCGAAATATGCTTTTAGAAGAACCCACATATCTTCAGATTTGATACCACTTTTTGGATTATTTGATTTTTTTGTTGTTATTGCCATTAGTCTGTCCTCCGTTTAACGCAAAAACGATAAGTTTCAATTTTATCAACTGTTGTAGATGATTTACGAATAATTTTAAGAACATCTCCTTCACAAGCACCAAGACCGGTAGCTGTTGGGTCATCTGTGAAAATTCTTGGGAGATTAACTAATCTAATGGAATAATCTTTTAAAAGTTGGGATGTTTCGCTTTTTGTTAGTATTGTATGAAATGGAACAATCACATGCGCCAAAGCATCAATTTTTTCTGTTTTTTTAGTAGTAACCAAAGATGAATTCAACTCTGAGGGTAAAATAAGTTTTTTTTTTTAGAATCAACTAATAACAAGTTAATTCTGTGCACATTCTTTTGAAATCAGCATATTAAAAAAAATTTTCGATTACTGAACATGTTTAGCATGATCGATAATACAAGAGTTTATGGGGCACTTCAACCTTAAATGTTTAGATAATTCATGAATTCTCCCACACTTGTTAATTCAGATCGGTCAAAGTATCAGCAATTAAAAAAAGGAAATCTATACACGTTTTTCTTTACAAACATTCTTCATGGGTTTGGTTTTTCCATGTTCAATGTTGTATATCAACCTTACATATATCAAATTACGCAATCTGAGGTTATTCTTGGTTATTTAGCTACATTTGGGATACTCATGCAACTTATTCCAATGCAATTGTCTGGGAAATTTGCAGATAAACATGGTCGAAAGCCATTAATTCTTATTGGATTATCTCTTATTGTTATTGGGCTTACTTTTATTGCTTTTTTTCAAGAAATAATATTCATAATGATTGGAATTGCGCTGATCTTTGTTGGTTATGGGATAAGGGATCCCCCCAAACAAGTTTTTACTAGAGAAAACAGTGAGGAAAAAAAGCACGGGTTGATGTTTAGTCTGATGTTTTTTGGACATTTTGCTGGAAGTATTGGAGGTAATTTGATAGTAACATCTTTGGGAAGTGAATATACTGCTCCTTTTTATTTTAAAATTTTTGCTAGTATAGTAATTTTCCAAATCATTGTTCAGTTTATTTTTCTCAAAGAAGAGAAAAAAGAGGAAGTAGAGAAAAAAGGGAAAAAAGAGAAAGAACAGAAAGAAGAGAAAGAAGAGAAATCATATCAATCAAAGGACACTGAATCTTTACCGCCAACTAAAATTACAAAAGAAAAATCTAAATCAGAAAATATTTGGAAAATTCTTTTTAAAAATCCAAGATATCGAAAAATAATTTTATTCTTTTTAATGGATTCAATGATATGGGGGCTTTCATTATCAATTTATAGTGGAGCTTTAGTTGCCAATTATGGTATAACCAAAGAACAAATCGGAGTCATTGTTTTAGTATTTAATATTTCTAATATGATTTTTCAAATTCCATGTGGACATTTGGTTGATAAAATTGGAAAAAAAAAGAGTATATTTTTGGGAGATTCCTTAGGAATATTAATTTTTGGATTTGCTTTACTTGGATGGTTTTTTAGAGATCAATACCTTATGCCTTTTTTATATGCATCTCATTTTGTTCTTGGAATAACCGTCTCAATATTCCTTCCTGCTCAAATGTCTTTACTTTCCAATTTAGATACAAAAAAACCGGCTGAATATTATGGAATCATGTCAATGATATTGATGGTTGGTTTTATGCCAATGGGCTTAATCTCAGGATTAATTATTACAAACGTTCACTACATCGCCCCTTTTATTATCACACTTTCATTAATTCCATTGGAACTTCTTTATCTTGTGAAAGTATTCCCCGATGATGAGTAAAGCATAAAAAATCAAACTTAAAAATAACCACTTGAAACTTTCGATTCAATTTCATATTCAGTGGGGGAGGCTAAAATAACGTGATATCCTCCCTTTTTTCGCACATAAGTGAAAAACCAATCAGGTTGAATAATCTTTAATTTTTTTAAAAAACCTGGGGCGCCCAATTTCTTCATCTGGACATATTGAATAAAACCATTGGGGGCTAATAAGTCCATAGCTTGCTCAAATAATTCTAACATTGTTTCGTGTCCCGTTTTCAAAGGAGGATTTGTATATATTGCTTGAAAAGAAATCCCTTTTTCTTTCAGAGATTCAAAATGGTCCCGAAAATCACCCTTCAATACAGTTATCTTTTTACAATTATTTGTAATAATATTACGTTTTAGCAACCAGATGGCTCTTTCATTGATTTCAGATGCATAAATATTAGGAATTGGAGGATTTTTTTCATTTATTTGGTTTTGAAATTGATAATCTTTTTCTAACCATATGCTAATTGGCCCGTATCCAGCACCGATTTCCAAAATATTCATCCCAGGATAACTTTCGGGAAGAATTAGGTTTTCTATTAAAATTCGAGTACCTTTATCTACACTTTCCGGACTAAATACTCCAGTAGAAGTTTGTAAATTTAATGTGTGTGATCGGATTGATTCAAAAAGTTTCCGAACTTTTAATTCTGATTTCGGTTTTTTACTGAAGTACTGATCATTTTTCGGTGAAGACATAATTAACCCTACCAATTTATTGAATTATGGAATGATTTCTTTAGGCGTCGATTTCCAGTGTGGGTAAACGCCTCGTTCCATAAAAACTTTCTTTGTACTAACGCAAATTCCATGAAAAACTTTGAGAATCCTTACAGCACTCATTTTTGTTACTCCAAATGCAACTAATTCTCCTTTTTGAGTCATAATTGCAACTTGTTCATCTTTTTCAATGGTTTTTTCTAAATATAAGATTCCCGCTACGGCTAAACTAGCACCATGTGCTATTGCATCCACAGCTGAATCGCGTATGTATATTTTTTTCCAATGATGAACTGCTTTTTCCATTGGAACGATTAAATTTTTTAAATATTCGGTTTTTCTCTCTTCTTGATATAATTTCATTGCATCATTTAAATCTTGCAATGTGCAAAGTGAATCCTCACGAAATTCACCCGTTCTTGATCGGCGTAACTCAGCCATGTGAGCCCCACATAAAAGTGCTTCACCTATATCAAAACATAATTTTCGAATGTAAGTTCCAGCCTCACATCCAACTCGAAAAAGAACAAATCTTTTGTTCATTTCCATAAATTGGGTATAGTAAATTCTGCGCTTTCTAAGCCTTCGCGCAACTGAGGATTTTATTGGTGGACGTTGATATAAATTAGTGGTAAACAGATTCAAAACATTTCGGATTTTTCTTTCTTCTACATCAGCATGAAGATACATAACACAAATATATTCCTTCCCCGAACTCAATAAAGCCCCTATAACTTTTGTCGCAGGACCTAAAGCTACGGGTAATACGCCAGTAACTCCGGGATCTAATGTTCCTCCATGTCCTGTTTTTTCTAACCCAAGAACTTTTCTAACCCAACTCGCAACTTCATGCGATGTCGGTCCCGAGGGTTTATCCAGATTGACAATCCCTGTTTTAATTAGCATTGACAATGAACGATCTTTGGGTTTGCATCCATATTGCGGGTCCGTCACTTCTTCTGCTTTTACAACATAAACGTGCGGAGTGCTTTCATAGGGAAGTAAATAATTTATTTTATAACTCATATTCAATTTCTCTCTTCATTTTCCTTTATTTTAAAACTTTCATTAGTTTGTTGTCTCGGATAAATAGAAACGCAAGAGTCTTAAATGCTTCGTCCACGATATCTTTATTTAGTGCACTTGTTTCTAAATAAGGAATATTTAATTTTTTCGCTAAGGCTTTCCCTTCCTCTTCAGTAACTTTTCTCTCATTTTCTAAATCAATCTTATTTGCAATCATTATCAGCATCACATCAGATTCATCTTGTTTTGCTTCATTATTCCAGCTTTCAATATTATCAAATGTTACCCTTCGGGTGACATCATAAATAAGAAATCCCGCTTTTGCTCCTTTAAAATAAGTTTGTCTAACGCGAGCAAATTGTTGTTGTCCAGCGAGGTCGAAAATTGTGAAACGGACTTCAGTATTCCATTGCTGAAAATTTATTGCTTTTTTCATTATCGAAACGCCAATAGTGCTTTTATAATCCGCCTCAAAGGATGATTGTATAAACTGAGTTACTAAAGTTGTTTTCCCAACACCACCATCGCCGCATAACACTGTTTTAAGAACAAAAGATCCCTTTTCAATTAAAATTTGGCTAATATCTTTACTTCCTTGTAGTTTTTTCTTTTCATGCGAAAAATCTGGAATTACTGGAGAAACTGATCTTCCATCAAAAATACGGGTTAATTTCTCTGCACATAAATAAGCATAGGGAAAAAGTCTATCAAGGCTTGCCAATGCATTTGCAACTAATACCAAAATTGCATCGGGCCCCGCTTCACAAAAGATTAGCCTGTTCTTATCGGTATCAAAACTTCCGGTACCGAAATTGCCCGATTCAAATTCACTTGATATTCTTTTTAATATTGGTTCGACTAAAGCGGCCATTCCTCCAATTAAATCCTCATCTTCGCTTATGCCTTCTTTTAAAAGACTAGCCATAACAAGTCCTTCACGATCAACAACTACTAATGCTTCTAAATCTTTTCCAATACTTTGAAACATCCATTGAAGTAGAGCTTCCAGTTTTTTTCGATCGACCATTACGATTTATATACATTGAACTCCTATAAATTTTTTATATAAAAAATGGAAAAAATGGGGTGCTCAGATTAGATGATTTCAAAAGAAGAAGCAGAAGAAAAACTATTAAAAATTTTCTATGATGTAAAATTGGATCGCTATTATAAGAAAAATCCTACCCATGCTAATATTGACATATTCGAAGAAACGAAGGATCCCGATCATTTAGATCAATTGTATCGTATAAAGGATGATGAGCTAGTAATTTGCATGCGAGCAAACAGTTATGAACATGGAATTTCTTATACTGCTGTCCATATGGCTCATAATAGTGCAATACACTGGCGCGAGGATCCCTTATCCAAAATTAAAAAACTATATTATTTATTCAATTTAATTCTCTTGACAATTTTTATAAACTTGGGAATATTTCTTAGATATTTTTCACTTTTAGAAGCAGTTTTCATTAACATAATGGGAACTGGAGTCTTAATTTATTTCATTGTGTTAAAAATAAATTGGAAAAAGCGAGTTTTGTTCCGATTTAGAGAGCTATTTGAAAATACTGGTATATTTTTACCTGAAGAAAAAATAAAAAGTTATTCAAAATCACTTTTTCTTGATATTCTTCAACTTAATCTTTTTCAAGGTTCTACAATATTTTTCATCTTAGTAAGCTGGGTTTTTATTTTTACCAAAGGGGCATAAATTACATAATTGGGCTGATAATATGATATCGAAAGAAGAAACCGAAAAAAAACTACTCAAAATTTTCTATGATGTAAAATTGGATAGTGTTTTTAAGAGAAATCCAACCAGTGCAAAAATTGAATTTGAAGAAACGAAGAAACTCGATGATTTAGATGACTATTTTAATATTAAGGATAACGTTCTGCAAATAGGTATAAGGGCAATTAGTTTAGAACATGGAATCCCTTATTCTGCCGTACAAATGGCATGTGATAGTGCACTAAAATGGAAGGATAAGTTTAATTACAAAATATTAAATCCAATATTAATTATAGAAGTGATTATCCTTTTTCTTGTTTTTATAGTTGCAGGGATTCTTGATATTTTATCAATTAAAATCGTAGGGATTCTTCTAATAATAGCTGAAACTGGAGGATTTATTTATTTCATAGTGAGATATCTTAAATGGAAAAAACGTAATCTGGTTCGAGTCAAAGAATTTTTTAAGAATACTGGGATTTTTTTACCAGAAGAAACTATAAAAAAATATTCAAAATTTTCATTGAATTATATTACAGTGAAAACTACTAATTTTTTTCAATATGTCATTGCACTTTTACTCTTAGGAACTTGGATTGCTTATTTATCCCAACAGACATAAATCAAAGAATATTCTTTTTTCATTCATTCTTTATTTCTTTCTAAAATCATCATGCTTTTTTTGAGACATGTATCATTTAATACCCAACTGGCGCCCACAATCTACCTAATAAAGTTTTTCTTCCCGTTCCATACAAAAATTTTTATTGAATGTACAACTCTACTCCTTAGTTTAACTCATCAAATCATTGATTTCATAATTGGTTCAAGATGAAATTTATGATTTATAAAATACCAATTTCCATGGAGTTAGGCTGAAAACGTCTAAAAAAAATCCATCCGTGGGCCATTGACGCAGCCAGGTAGCGTGTCGGGCTTTTAAGAATGTGAGATTAGAACTAACATTCGAAAAAACCCGCAAGTCGGGGGTCCGAATCCCCTATGGCCCGCAAATTTTATTTTTTTATCAAAATAAGTCTTTAGTCAATTCTTGAATTATATGATTATAGATATCTTTCAATTTATCTGCAGTAATTTCAGAAGCATTGGATAGAGATTTAATTTCTTGGGAAAAAACTTGTTCTAGTTTCTGACGATCCATAAAAATATGCTTAAATTCTTCTTTAAAGATTAAAGTAAACAAAAAATATGCCGAACCGTTTGATCGACTACTTGTTTGAGTTGAATCTTTGATAATACTCGTGTAAATCATTGCTCGTAAATCATCTTCCCCAAAAGGAAGTAGGCCAAATAGCCCTTCATGATATCTCTGGCCTTGACCTAAAGCTGAAGAATATAGAATACCAGTCATTAATAATTCAGTATGCCAACGTTTTTCTTCAGGATCAAGATTGACAGCTAAGACAACACAGGGTCCCTCAATTTCATCAAATTTGAATAAGACCAAGAAGATATTATCTAAATCATCCGATTTAAGATTTTTCTGGGTGAATGTGGATGTTGTGTTCTTAATTTCGTCGATAGCCATCTGAAGAAAGAAAGAGTTTGAAGTTGATTTTTCAGATTTGTCCCTTTTTGCATCAATTTGTCCTAAAGCAAAGGCATAGGAATCTTTTGAAGTACGAATTAAATATGGAATATCGAATCGTTCTGCCAAGGATAATGCTTCATCAAAAATTTCTTTTACTTTATCTATATCTTTCTTGATACCAAAAATAATTCCTCGAATGATTAAAGTAGTGATTAATTTAGGTATTAAGTTTTTTTCACGAGCAATTTTGATTGCTTTGGTATTATATTGAATTGCTAAATCATAATTAACGGATTTTGAATTTGTTTTAAATTTTAATAAATAAATAAGGGTTAATAAGTGTAAAGAATTTATTTGTAATATCAAGTTGTGTTTTGATTCAGCAATCCAATTTGCTCGAATTAGATTCATTTCGGCATCTTCTAACCGTTGTAAAACCAATTCAATCCGTGCTTTTTGTATTAACACTTTTGCGTAGTCAATTTCTGATTTTCGCATCCAAGAATTTTTATCCGCTTCTTTTAGATGTTTATAAGCTTGTTCAAAATCCTTATTTCCTAAATGAATCTCTGAGAGAGATGTAAGAACATCAACAATTGTATCAGTAATATGAAATTTTAATATTATATCAAGACATTCTTTTAAAATTTTATGAGCTTTTACTGTATTTCCTTTTAACAACCAGAAAAGGGAGTATCTATATAATATTTGCACTTGTGCTTTTGGATCAAATTCATTTTGGGAATAAAGTAATGCCTTTTCAAAATTCTTTTGTGCTAATTGCAGATTACCAATATTTATTAAATAATTTGCGTAATTCCCTGCCAGATATGCTATATTTCTTAAATTATGATCTTTTTCTGCAATAGCAATACCTTCATTGTAGGATTCTTCTGCTTTTTTCATTTCACCAACTAAGTAATAAATATCTAAAAGATTGGCCAATGTAACGCAAATTCCACTTGAATATGATATTTCTTTACTTAATTCGAGAGCTTTTTCATAACTGGATATGGTCTTATCCAAATCACCTTTTGCTTCGTGTAATATCCCTAAATTATTGAATAAACGTGCTTTCTCGAGCGTACTAATGTTGTTATCGTGGGATTTATCTACGTTTATTTGAAAATGGTTTAAAGCTTCATCTAATTGCCCATTAAAATAGAAAGCAAGTGCCATAGTAGTTCTTACTTCAAATTCTTCTTCATTTTTTTTTAGTTTTTGAAACAATTCTAAAACTTCTTTACATACCTGAATAGCTTTATCAAAGTGTCCTAAATGAATCTCGAGATTTCCCATTTTATTTAACGCATATGCTAATTCATTCTGAAAACCTTCATCTTGTGCGGTTTTTATTGCTTCATTTAACAATACTCTTGATTTTTCGTTTTCTCCTTCTGTCATATAAATATGCCCCAATTTTGTTTTACATATGGTCTGTTGCAAGGGGGACAAATTTAGCGCAAGTATTTTTAAAATTTTTTTTTTCATGGTCTGACAAGTTCATCTAGGTCGACAAAAATCGATTATAAACTTGTATTGATCTTCATTATTTTTCAGAAAATTAATAACTTGTTGGATCTTATTACTTTTGATTATGCTTCGCCCTTCAAAATCGGATTTATACCATACAAAGTATTTAGCCTGGCCGGATTCAATAATTTCCCTTTGTAATCTTTG